>DATGKG010000072.1:0-34197 GCA_035294805.1 Binataceae bacterium (SeqCode)
ATCCCGACTACCACCGGATTACCTGCTCGTACACCTTCGGCAACTGCATCGGCAGCGAGGCGATATCCTCGATGACCAGGTAGCGCGACGACTGGCACATCTGGCGCAAATAATCGTGGCCAGTTTTATCGACGGTGATGCAAAACGGAAGCACGCCGGCCAACTCGAGTTCCTTGAGCGCGACCATCGTATCCTGAATTCCGTACGCGTTGGAGCGGCGATCGTGACCGTAATCGAAATCCTGCGGGAATCCGTCACTCAGCAGAATCATGTGCTTGGAGCGCGAGGAAACGTCTTTGAATTTCTCGCGCACATGCCGAATCGCAGCGCCCATTCGGGTCGAGCGCTTGGGCTCGATCGATCCGATGCGGCATTTCACTTCGTCGGACAGCTCGTTGTCGAATTCCTTGATGACGTAAAACTCGACGTTGTCGCGCCCGTGGCCCGAGAAACCCATGATGGCGAACGCGTCGCCGATTTCCTCGAGCGCCTGCGCCATGATGATGAGCGCTTCCTTGTTCACATCGATGATCCGGCGCGGACGCTGGCTCTGCTGCGGACGGCGCTGCCACGCTTTCATCCAATCGTCGTCATCGTTGTCGGCGTCGGTAAACTTGCGCGGCTCGCGATGAATCGGCTCGTCAGTCGAGGCCGACATGTCGAGCAGGAACAGCGTCGCGACGTCGCGCGCTTCCTTCTTGCGCGCGCTGTAGACGCGCACGTCGGGCACTTCGCCCATGATGCGTGCGACGCGCATCTCGATGGTGCGATCGATGTCGATTTCGTCGCCGTCCTCGAGTCCTTTCACCAATCGGAACGACGCCGGCCGGATGCGCTGGAATTGGCGGCGCACCACCGGCAGCATCTCGGAGTAGCGCTGCAGCGTGTTGTTGTAGAAATCGCCGTCGTCGCCGGAAACCTCGACCTCGCGCAGGCGGCACCAGTTGCGACGGTAATCGGCGAGCACGTAGTCCCACTCGTCGTAGGCGAAATATGAGTCCTGCTTGGTGCGGCTCATGACGAGGCGACCGTGCCCCGACATCGAGCCGATCTCGCCGAGCTGCTCGCGCATCTGCTCCAGCTCCTCGGCCTGCTTGCCGGTGAGCTGCGTGAGATACATGCCCTCACCGTCGGCGGCGCCGCTCGATTGCGAGGGATCGATCTTCGCGCCCTGCTCCAGCAGCTTCTTGAGCTCCTCGGGCGAGAGCGCCCTGCTCTTGCCGCCCTTGGGCGATTTGCCGGAGACCTGCAGATTGACGTTCTCGTCAGGCTCGCCGCCATCGGCGTCGCCATCGCCTTCCTGTTCGCCTTCGGCGGATTCGCCGCCCTGCCCTTTGATCGCGCTGATGAGATCGTTGCGCACCTGATCGGCGCCTTCGAGCGGATTGCCCTCGCCGGCCTCGCGCGCCTGTTTGATCAGATCCTGTATCCAGGTGTAGAGCGCGCCCGCCTGCCGGGTGCTGTCGAGCACGTTCGCGCCGGCATCGCGCAGCGGCTCGAAGTAGGTCGAGGCCTGCGCGGCGAAACTTCCCATCGCTTCTTCATTCGGCTCGATCAGTCCGAGCGACGCGCGAATCAGCATCGTACTAAGCGAGAATGGATTGAGCTTGCCCACCAGAGTGGTGTTGAGGCTCGCGACGCGCGGCGCGAGGCCGAGATAGCGCCGCCGCAGTTCCGCATCGATACGCGAGGATTCGCACAGGCGCATCAAGGCGCCGCCGAGTCCGGGATCTTCGAATGACGCGACGAAGCAGTCGATCGCCTCCGCGCCTTTCTCCCCGCGCTCATCGAAGCCGGGAATATCGGACAAGTTCAGATCGAAGGTGCCGAATTCGTGACGGCTCGCGAGATGCGCCGCGACCGCGAAGAAGTAGTCATGGGTCTGCTTCGCGTCGCCGAGCGATTCGATGTGCTCGGGGAGATAGATCATCTCACCCGCCATCAGCGGATAGTGAAACGGAAGCATCACCGACGAGTTGGTGAGCGAATCGACGCGGAATTCGAGCGGAAACAACATCCGCATGAACTTCGTTACGACGCCCTTGATCTCGTGAAGCGATAGAGCCGGCTGAGAAACGCTGTCTGCCATTGGTTGTATTGATTGTGGCAAAGACCGATACCTCCGCGCAATTTGCTAATAATCGACGTGATCCACCAGTTCCTTGACTTGCCGGTCAGCGCGGGACTTAATCGTTAGACACCATGCTTCATCAACTCCGCGCTCCAACCGCGTCTGCGCTCGTCTGCTCGCTCGCCCTCGCCATTTCGATTGCATTCGCGAGCACGGCCCGCGCGGGCATGTCCGATAACGTCAAGACCGCGACGCTGCCCAACGGACTTCGCGTTCTGGTACTCGAGAATCACAAGGCGCCGGTGGTGACGTTTCACATCTTCTATAAGGTGGGCTCGCGCAACGAGCAGGTCGGCAAGACCGGCCTCGCGCATCTGCTCGAGCATCTGATGTTTCGCGGCACCAAGAAATACAAGCCCGAGGAGATCGACGCGATCATCCAGGAGAACGGAGGGGACCTGAACGCGATGACCTCCGAGGACTTCACCGAATATTTCGAGAACATCAATCGGGATCATCTTGACGTGCCCATCAGCGTCGAAGCCGATCGCATGGCGAACCTCGATCCGAAAGGCTTCGATGCGGAGAAAGCAGTAGTTATGGAAGAGCGCCGGATGCGCACCGAAGACAATCCGGAGGACGCGCTCGACGAACTGTCGCGCGCTCAAGCCTACATCGAGCATCCATATCACTGGCCTACCATCGGATGGATGCACGACATCCAAGGGCTAACGCTGGATGACGCGCTCGCGTTCCACGCGATTTACTACTCGCCGCAAAACGCGCTCATCGTGACGGTTGGAGACTTCGACGCCGACAAAGTGATGAAGCAGATAAGCGAGCAATTCGGATCGATCAAGAATGGGCCGAAGCCGCCGCCCTTCGATCAAATCGAGCCGCCCCAGGAAGGCGAACGACGCGTCATCCTGCGGCATGCGGCAAATCTGCCCGCGATCGAAGAATCGTTTCACGTGCCGAATCTCAAAAATCCAGACGCGTATCCGCTGGAAGTCCTGTCTGAAGTACTGGCCGACGGAAAGAGCTCGCGGCTCTATCAGGACCTCGTGATCGAGAAGCGGCTGGTGGTCGGGACCAGCGCGGGCTCCAACATGCTCTCATTCGATGCGCCGCTGTTCACGTTTTCTGCGCAGATGCGTCCGAATGTGAAGGCGGACGAGGTGCTTGCCGAAGTCGATCGCCAGATCAAGATGCTGCAGGACAAACCGGTCGGCGCCGACGAACTGCAGAAAGCCAAGAACCTCGAGCAAGCGGAGTTTGTGTACGGTCAGGATTCGATTTTCAATCAGGCGATGCAGCTCGGCACTTACGAGTTGCTCGGCAATTATAAGATGATCGATCAGTACATCCCATCGATCGACAACGTCACCGCCGCGGACGTGCAGCGCGTCGCGCAAAAATACCTCGTGAAGGACAATCGCACGGTGGCGATCCTCGAACCGACCGGACTGCTGCCGAAGCAGGCGGGAGGCGGGCCGAGCGGCGGCATGGTGCATCATTCGATGAGCTTCGACGAAGAAGGCGGTGTGCGATGAGGCCGCGAATCCTGGCAGTGCTCACCGCCGCGTTCCTCGCGATGAACTTGGTTGCAACGCGCGCCGACGCTCTCGACATAAAGCGGATGACGCTCTCCAATGGCGCTGTGCTGCTGGTCTCGGAACAGCACCTGCTGCCGATGGTCACCCTCGCGATCGCATTCGATGCGGGATCGCGCCGCGATCCGAAAGGCAAGGAGGGCCTCGCGGAGCTGACCGCCGACAGCCTCACGCAGGGGACCAAAGAACTCAGCGCAACCGAGTTCAATCAGAAGACCGATTTCATGGGCAGCGAAATTTCGATAGCGGCCGGGCGCGACAGCGCCGAGGCGAGCTTTACCTCGCTCAAAAAGTATGAAGATCAGACCTTGAGTTTACTCGCGCAGATACTTACCAATCCTGGTCTGCGCCCCGCCGATATCGAGCGCAAACGCGCCGAGATGGTCGCCGCGATCAATGCCGAAGAGGAATCGCCGCACTATGTCGCGCAAGTGACCTTCGGCAAGAAACTATTCGGCCCCGATCATCCGTATGGACATCCACCGGAAGGCTTCAAGGAAACCACCTCGAAGCTGACCCCGCAGGATGTCATCAACTTTTATCACGACTTCTACAAGATGGGCGGCGCGATCATCGCGGTGGCCGGAGATGTCACCGCTGACGAGATCAAAGCGAAACTCGAACAGCAATTCGCTTCGCTGAAAGGAACTGTGCCGGAACAGCCCGCGCCGCCGGCGCCGGCCGTCGCGCCCGGAATTCATCCCGTGCTAGTCGATCAGAACGTCGCGCAGGCCAACGTGGTGATGGGTTTCGGCGGCGTCGAGCGCTCCAATCCCGATTACTACAAGCTCCAGGTGATGAACCACATCCTGGGCGGAGGCGGACTCACCTCGCGCCTGATGCGCGAAGTGCGTACCAAAAAGGGCCTCGTCTATGGCGTCGGCAGCGCCTTCGACGCGGGAAAATTTCCGGGCTCGTTCGAGTTGCTCCTGCAAACCAAAAACAAAAGCGCCAACGAAGCGATTACGGCATCGCTCGAACAGCTGCGCCTGATGCAGCAGCAGCCCGTCACCGACGACGAGCTCAGCTCGACCAAGAAGTATCTGGTCGGCAGCTTCCCTCTGAAGTTCGACACGCTGGGAAAAATCGACAGCTTCATGTTGCAGGTCGAGATGTATGGACTCGGTATCGATTATCCCGATCGCTATCCGAAGCTGGTCGGCGACGTGACCAGGGATGACGTGCAAGCGAGCGCGAAGAAGTATCTGCATCCCGATGCGACGCTGCTGGTGGTCGTGGCCAATCAGCAGGAGGCCGCGATCAAAGTCGACACGCCCACGCCGCATTGACGCGCAGCGGCCCCGCGCGATATCCGTGAAATCCGGAGAAGGTCTATGAGCATCGCGAAACAACCGTGGAAAATTCAGGGCGAGTACTTCGAATCGTGCAATTGCGAAGTGGTCTGCCCGTGTCTTCTCTCCAATGCGCAGGCGCGTCCGACCGAGGGGCACTGTGATGTCGTCCTCGCGTTTCGCATCGACAAGGGAAACTTCGGCGCAACCGATATTTCCGGACTGAACGCCGCACAGGCGCTCATCACGCCCGGGCCTATGGCGCAAGGCAACGGCACGCTCGCGGTCTATGTCGACAGCCGCGGGACGTCGGAACAACGTGCCGCACTCGAAGCGATTTTCACCGGCACCGCCGGCGGACCGCCCTCGCTATTTGGACCGATGATCTCGAAGAGCCTGGGCTGCAAAGCGGTCGAAATCAGCTTCACGATGCATGGCAACGAGCGCAAACTGGTGATTCCCGGCATCACCGAGGTCTCCGTGAAAGGCTTCGCAGGACGCGGCGGCAAGGACGTCGTGTGGTTCGAGAACGTCGGTCATCCATATTCGGCCCGGCTCGCGGCGGCGAAGGGTGTCGATAGCAACTACAAGGACCACTCGCTCGACTTCCACAACTCCGGCCGCAACGCGCACTATTCCGGCATCGATTGGACTAGCAGCTGACGCGCGATGGCGGCCGCGCCCGCATCTTTAGCACTCGCTACGCAGCCGATACGCGATCGCATCGTGCTGTGGGGTAGCATCGTCATCATCACCGCGCTCGCGTGGATCTAGCTCATCGTGATGCCGATGGGCGCGGCATCATGGATTCTCGACGCGACGCTGATGTTCCTGATGTGGGCCGTGATGATGGTCGCGATGATGCTGCCGTCCGCGGCGCCGATGCTTTCGACCTACGCGCGCATCGCGTCGGCGCGCGAGGGCTCTCGGGCCTATCACGTTTGGATGTTCGCGGCAGGCTACTTTGTGGTCTGGACCGGATTCAGCCTCGCCGCGACAATTCTTCAGTATGCGCTACAAAATGTCGCTATAGTATCCAATGGGATGCGGACCGGACCGACCGCGGGCGGTGTCATCCTCGCGGCGGCGGGGATCTATCAACTCACCCCACTCAAAAGTGTATGTCTCAAGCGATGCCGAACGCCGATCGGATTTTTCATGACCAACTGGCGCGATGGCGCGCGCGGTGCGCTTGCCATGGGAATCGAGCACGGCGCGTTCTGCACCGGATGCTGCTGGATGCTGATGGCGCTGCTGTTCGTCGCGGGCGTGATGAACCTCGCGTGGGTCGCTGCGATCAGCGTGCTGGTGTTGCTCGAGAAGGCGGCGCCGTACGGACGCGCGATCGCGCTGGCATCGGGCGTGGCGATGATCGCGGCCGGAGTGATTCTCGCGATCCGCTACTGATGGATCGCAAATCGATTTTCACGATCGGACACTCGACGCATCCGATCGAAGAATTCCTCACGCTTCTCTCGCAGCATGAAATCGTCGCTCTCGCCGATGTGCGATCGTACCCCTCCTCGAAACGATGGCCGCACTTCAATCAGGAGGAGTTGCAACGCGCGCTCGCGCGCGGCGGCATCGAGTATCGATGGATGAAGTCTCTCGGCGGCCGCCGTCATTCGAAGGATGCGACCTCCCCGCACACCGCGTGGCTAATTCCCGCCTTCCGATCCTATGCCGACTATGCCGACACCGATGACTTTCGCGCGGGACTCGATGAACTGATCGCGCTCGCCAAATCGAAGCGCACCGCCTACATGTGTTCGGAGGGTCTTTGGTGGCGATGCCATCGGCGCCTCATTTCGGATCATCTCATCATGCGCGGCTGGAAGGTGATGCACATCATGCCGACGGGCAAACTGACTTCGCACGCACTCCCGAACTTTGCCCGCATCGAAGATGGAAGAATATTCTACGATGTGATCTCTGGCTCCCCTTCCCCTTCAGAAGAAGGGGCTGGGGGTTAGGTCCGCTTTGCCAGTTCGCGAACGACCTCGCGATCATCAAATTTGAGAACCTTGTCTCCGACCAACTGATAATCCTCATGCCCCTTGCCAGCGATGATCGCGACATCGCCTTCGCGCGCGAGGCGAAGTGCGATCGCGATTGCGCCGCGACGATCCGGTTCGACGATATAGCCATGCGAATCGTTCGCGCGCGCTTCATCGATGCGCACCAGGCCTGCGCGCTTCAGGCCGGCTTCGACATCGGCGATGATCTTAAGCGGGTCTTCGGTGCGCGGATTATCGGAAGTCAGAATCGCGAGGTTGGCCAGGCGCGCCGCGATCTCACCCATCAGGGGACGCTTGCCGCGATCGCGATCGCCGCCGCATCCGAACACGCACACGAGTCGCCCGCGCGTGAGCGGACGCAACGTATTCAGCACCGCCTCGAGCGCGTCGGGCTTGTGCGCGTAATCGACGAGCACCGTGACGCCGTCGCGCACCGGCACAGCCTCCATTCTGCCGGGGGCCCCGGAGCATCTCCTCACACCTTCAGCCACCGCCGACCCATCGATGCCCGAGGCCGCCGACAGAGCGGAGGCCCCGAGGATATTGCGCAGATAAAAGTCGCCGAGCATCGACGATTCGATATCGATCTCGCGTCCCATCGCTCTGATCGTTCCACGAATTCCGTTGATGCCGGTTTCGACGCGAATCGGATGGACATCGTTTGATTGATCGAGGCCGAAACTGATTTTGCGAACTTTGGTCTCGGCGAGAATTCGCCTGCCGTAGGGATCGTCGCCGTTCACGACCGCGATCGGATCGCGACGCGAACTCTTGGGGAGAATTTCGGTGAACAGCCGCAGCTTGGCGGCGAAATAATTCTCGATATTGCCATGATAGTCGAGATGATCGCGTCCGAGGTTGGTGAAAATCGCGGCGCTGAAGTTGAGCACGTCGACGCGCCCCTCGACGATCCCGATCGATGAAACCTCGGCGAATGCGTCATGCACGCCGTCGCGTTCCATCCGCGCCAAGGCGGATTCAAAATCGACCGACTCCGGCGTCGTGAGGCCATGATACATTTTTTCATCGCGCACAAAAATTCCGATGGTGCCGATAATGCCCGACGGGCGGCCTGCCGCTTCGAAAATCGATCGCAACAAATATGTAGTGGTGGTCTTGCCGCTGGTGCCGGTGATGCCGATCAGATTGACGCGCTCGCTCGGTGCGCCGAAAAAGCGCGCCGCAGCCACGCCCATCAAGAGCCGTGGCCGCGGCGCATCGACAATGGTTGTTCCCGCCGGCTGTCCGGCGGGAACGTTAACCGCGAGGCGCGCCTCATCTGGAGCCCACAACCGCCCATCAACCACCACCGCATGCGCCCCGCGGCTCAATGCATCATCAAGGTTGGCCCGCTTGCGCGCCACATCGCGGGCCAGCGCGAAGAACAGCTTCCCAGGCTGTACTTCGCGCGAGTCGTAGCTGATTCCGGTGATTTCCACTCCGGCATCGCCCTCGATTGCGCGAACCGGCGCTCCGGCGATCAGCTCGTTGAGTTTCAAGAGAGCCTCTTCTACAAAGTCGTCCGCCTTCCTTTTTCCTTCTCCTGCATGGAGAGGGTGGCGGTACTGCGCTGGGTGAGGTCCGCAGACCTAACTTTTAGCCCCTTCACCTTCAGGGAAGGAGCACCAGAAACGGAATTATCGCTCGCGCTCTGAATCCCACTCGCCTCGAGGCGAAGTTTGATCGGCGTGCGCGGCAGCGCGGTTCCCGGCGCGGGTTCCTGCGATACGACATACCCTTGCCCGCTCACCTCGATATTCACGCCAAGACGGCGCGCGATGTCGAGCGCGTGACGTAGGCTCGCGCCGCGAAAATTCGGTGTCGCCTTACCGTCGAGCGCCGCATCGTAATCGACGCCGGGATCGATCGAAGCGAGCGGATCGATATTCTTTTTGTGCGGCGCCGCGATGATTTGATCGATCGAGAGCAAGCTCGCGGAATCGTAGTCGGGTTCTTTCGATGCGATATCGAGATCACGCAACGCTCCCGATGCGATCTCGCTGAACACGGGGGCGGCGACCAATCCGCCGAAATGCCCGTGGCCGACGTCGTACAGCACGACCAGGATCAGCAGCTTGGGATCATCGGCGGGCAGAAATCCGACGAACGACGAGACATGGCGATTCTGAAAATATCCATGCGTGACCGGATTCACCATCTGCGCGGTGCCGGTTTTTCCTGCGACCGTAAATCCGTCGACCTGCGCCTTATGCGCGGTGCCGTCGTCGCCGTTCACCACGTTGCGCAGCAGCAGGTTCATCTGATGGGCGATCTCGGGCGGAATTGCGCGGCCCATCACCTGCGGCGCATGGGTCAGGAGCACGCGACCTTCGGCGTCGGAAACCGACTTCACGACGTAGGGACGAACGACGAGGCCGCCGTTCGCGATCGCGGAGTACGCCACGGCGAGTTGCATGGGAGTGACGGCGATCCCCTGTCCGAAGCCATGATTGGCCAGTTCAATTTCCTTCCACTTCGCGCCCTTGCTAAGAAGGCCGCTCGCTTCACCCGGGAGATCGATGCCGGTCTTCGAGCCGAGACCAAATCCGCGCAGGCCATCATAGTAACGCTTCGAGCCGAGTCGCAGCGCGATTTTTGACGCGCCGATATTCGATGACACTTCGATTATGCCGCCGAGGTCGAGCCATTGATGGCGGCTGTCATCGTGGATGGTGCGACCGTCGAGATGGAATACGCCGTTCTCGCAGAAAATTCGCTCGCTGGTCGTGATCGCATGATCGGTCAGCGCAATCGACGCGAGCAGACCTTTGATCGTCGAGCCGGGTTCGAACGCATCCTGCACCGCGGCATCGTGTAGGCGATCATGAACCGGATCGGGCTGCGCGCTCACGTTGGCAAGCGCGAGAACTTCGCCGCTCCATGGATCGAGCACGATCGCCGCGCCATGCGCCGCGCCGCTGCTCTGAACTTCGGCGGCGAGTTCGTTCTCGGCGAGCGACTGGATGCGCCCGTCGATCGTCAGCTCGACTTGCGCGCCGGGCTTGGAGGATTTGATCTCGAGCGGGCTGTCCAGAATCGGATGGCCGAGCGCATCATGATAGAAGCTCAACTGCACCGGCGCTCCCCGAATCAGTTTGTCGTACTCGAGTTCCACTCCGGAGAGCCCCTGGCCATCCATACCCGCCGACCCCACCACCGCACCGGCCAGGTTGCTCTCCGGATAGAAACGTTTGTACTCGCTGAGCGCGCCGAGTCCATCGAGATTCATCGCCTCCACGATTGAGGCCTTCGCGGGATCCATCCGGCGGCGCAGCCAAATAAATGGTGACGGCTTGGAGAGCCGTCGCGCGAGGTCCGCATCGCTCACGTCCAAAGCCGCCGCGATTTTCGCGCGCTCGGACGAATTCAAATGGGCGAGCTTGGCCGGACGCGCATAGATCGAGCGCGTCTCCGCCGACAGCGCCATCGGCTCGCCATGACGGTCGACGATCGGCCCGCGGACCGCGGCGAGTTCGGTCTCCGCGTTGTGCTCCTCGCGCGCCATCGAGTTGAGCAGCGAGCCTTGCAGCACCACCAGAGCTACCAGCCGCATCACCGCGAGGCCGAACAGTCCTGCAAGCACGAAGGTCAATGCGCCGATACGCGAGCGCCGCTGTTTGAAGGATTGCGTCACGGGACGATCACCACCTGCCCGTTGCGCGGCGGTTCGAGATGATACTTGGGCGCGAGCGCGCGGAGCCGATCGTGCGAGCTGAGCTGCGCGGCAGTTAGCCGCAGCCGGCGATTTTGATCCTCGAGTTTCGCGATATCCAACCGCACCGCGGAAACCCGATAGCCTTCCTGGGTGACCTCAAGCCGCATCAGCAGGGTCGCGAAGCCGACCACGATGATCGCGCAGACCAGCAGCGCTGGTATCAAACGCGAGCGTTTGTAGACCGGACTTTTTCGCTGCCGCGTGCCCATCGTGAGTTCCGTTTATGCCGGCCTCCGCTCGAGGCATCGTAGCCGCGCGCTGCGAGAGCGCGGATTTTGCGCGATCTCGCGATTGGTCGGCTTGATCACTTTTTTCGTCAGATTGTTGTATTCGCCGCTGCGGCCGAGTTCGCGGAAGCGCTCCTTCACCATGCGATCTTCGAGCGAGTGATATGCAATGACAGCGAGACGGCCGCCGGGCGCGAGCATCGCGGGCGCATCGCGGAGAAATTTTTCGAGGCTTTCCAGCTCGTGATTCACCGCGATGCGAAGCGCCTGGAAAGTGCGCGTCGCCGGATGCACTCCGCCGCGGCGATGGGGTCCGATCGCGCGCTCGACCAGCGCACGCAACTCGCCGGTGGTCTCGATGCGCCGCTTACGCCGCGCCTCGACGATGGTTCGCGCGATACGACCGGGCATGCGTTCCTCGCCATACTCGCGAAACATGCGCGCGAGTTCAGCTTCGGTTTCTTCGTTCACGATGTCATAGGCGCGCAGCGTGGCGCGCTGATCCATCCGCATGTCGAGCGGGCCATCGAGGCGAAAACTGAAGCCGCGCGCGGGATCATCGAGCGCGAGACTGCTCATGCCGAGGTCGGCGAGGATTGCATCGGCACTGGCGAGGCCGGCCTCGCGCATCACCGAAGAAATATCGGCAAAGTTGGCCTGCACCAGCGTCACGCGATCGTCGAATTTCGCGAGAGCCTCGCGGGCGATCTCGATCGCGGCGGCATCCTGATCGATGCCGAACAACTTCGCGCGCGGCGAAGCTTCGAGCAGCCGGCTCGCATGTCCTGCGCCGCCCAAAGTTACATCGACGATTTGCGAGGGACTGAGAGCGGACAGGATCTCCTCCGCCTCCGCCGCCATCACCGGCACATGCACCCTGTCCGCTCCGTCCTCACTCATCGCCGCGAAACTCATTGGTCGATCCTACAAACCCAACTTCTGAAAAAAATCCGGGTCCGAAAAACGTTGCTCGGTCGCCTTGAGGACTTCCTCGAGCGCGGCCTTATCCCAAAGCTGAAAATGATCGGTGAGCGCCGAGAACGTGACGTCGCCTTTGAGGGCCGCGAACTCGCGCAGCTTGGGCGGAACGAGAATCCGTCCTTGTTTGTCGACGAGGACCTCGTGCGCGCCGCCGATGTAGAAAAGCTCGAACGCCCGCACCTCGCGATCAAAGCGCGCGCGCTGGCGAATCTGATCCTGCAAGCGGCTCCATTCGTTGGGGGGATAGACTTCGAGGCAACGGTGTCCCTCGAAAATGAAGTTCGTGATATAGAGACGGTCATGACCATCGCGATCCAATTCCTCGCGAAAGCGGACGGGTATGCTGACGCGTCCCTTGTCATCGATCGCGTGGTCGTAGCGTCCACTGAACACCGATTGCTTCCCCGAGACTCCCTAAGTCCCCACAATGTTCCACTTCATCCCACATGAGTCAAGGAGAACGGGGCGTTCAGCCTAAAAATGATTTGCACTGGTGGCGAGTCAGTAGGCGAAAATAAGGCGAAAAGATGGCGATATCAATGATCCATTACTGAGTGCATTTCGCAAATCGCGGCTAATATCCAAAGTCACATCGAGTTAGTATTTCCGAAACCTTAGCTTGACACGACGGCCTCGCATTCGCGAAACTCGCGCCGTTATTCGCGCTCATCATCAGGAACTCAAACCGCCTTTTGATTTCGGGGCACCAGGTTCGTTTCGTACCGGAAGGAGAATTATGACGGTCAGTACATGGCTGCGCAGTATGGCATTGGTCGGGGCGGCCGCGATGGTGGCGGTGGTGACTACCGCGCCTCCCGCATACTCGAAGCCGAAAAAGAAAAAAGAATCGCCCACTCCCACAGCGACGATGACCGCGACGGCGACCGCGACGCCGGAGGCGAAGATCTGGAACTTCGATAGCGACAAGGCCGACGCCCTCCCCGACGCATGGCAGGATGTGGATGGCGCGGGATGGCAGGTGTTTACCGACTCGACCGCGCCCAGCCAGCCGAATGACTTCGGCTTGCCCGCCGGACGCATGGCGTCCTCGTTGATGCACGGCCTCGATTATCATGAGAAGGTCGTCATAAAGGATCCGACCGAGTATTCCGATTTCACCCTCGAGGCTGAGTTCAAGCCGATCAAGGGATACTTCGATTGTTCTGGCGGATTGATCCTTCGCTACAATAATCCCGAAAATTATTATGTGCTTCGCCTCGGATGCCCGAGCGACTACGTGCAGTTGCTGCGCGTCTATCAAGGCAAGCTCGATCAGTTGCAGCAGAAAGTCGTCGCGATCGATGCCGGCAATTGGTACAAAATCAAAGTCGAAGCTCAGGCCGATCACTTCATCGTATCCGACGACGGCAAGATGGTGTTCGACGTCCAGGACAACAAGATCGCGAAAGGACGCGTCGGGCTAGAGTCGAGCAACGATTCGCAAGCGCGCTTCGACAACTTCACCCTGACGCTGCCGCTCCCGGGCGCCAGTAGTGGCGGCGAGACCGGTGGAGGCGCGCCGGCAGGCACGCCGCCACCTCCTCCGCCACCTCCGTGATCGGGGCGTAAACGATTCGCCGTTCGGGGGGGCGCCGTCCTTGCGCAGGGGCGGCGCGCCCTTTAGTCTGAACCCCAAGATGGAAGAAACTTCAGAACCAAAGCTGCCGCCACCGGAGGCCGAATATCTCGGAGTCCGCGGATACTTCATCGAACTACTCCACGGAATCGGCGAGATGGCTGGGCTCGGGTTGCTATGGAGCCTCGAGGCAGTTCGCAACGTCTTCTTCCGGGTCCTCGATCGCGTCAATGTCAAAGCGCGTCCACCTCGGCGCGTCAGCGCGTTTCCGCCCGGCAAACCGCGCAGCCGCAAAACCGCCTAGCGTTTTTTAGATCGCGCCTTCCGCGCGAAGCCGCGCAATCCGTTCAGATGTGATCCCGATCGACGCGAGAACCTCCTCGGTATGCTCGCCGAGTTCCGGCGGGCGGCGCAGCGGCATCTCCTCGCGTGTAATGCCCGACAACTTCACCGGCGAGCCCGCGACCTTGATATCGCCGCGCGTTGGATAGGTGCTGTCGATGAGCGTGCCGCGCTGAGCGACCTCGGGGTCGGCTATCATCTCTTCGACCTCGCGCACCGGAGCGCATGGCACGCCGGCCTCGATGAGTATGCGAATGATGTCATCGCGACGTTGGGGCTTCGTCCACGCGGCAATCATCTCGTCGAGTTCGTCAGCGTGTTGCATCCGCGCGCCATGGTCTTTGTATTCGGGATTGGAAATCAGCTCTTCATGGCCCATCAGCTTCGTGAAGGTGCGCCAATGTGCCTCGGTGAGAATCATGATCAACGCTTCACCGTCGCTGGCCGGATAAATATTCGTCGGGCATACGCCCCAATGCCGATTGCCGAGACGCTTGAACTTCCGCCCTTGCAGGACCGGCGCGAGGATGCTCGTGAGCGCTGGAATCGCAACATCGAGCATCGCGACTTCGACCTTCTGTCCCTTGCCGGTTTTGCCGCGATCAAGCAGCGCCGCGAGAATTCCGCTGGTCAGATGACTGCCGGTGCCCATGTCGATGAACGTCGCGGATGTCTTCACGCCGCGATCGGGAAATCCGGTGATGCTGATGAATCCCGACGAGGCCTGGATCGTGTTGTCCATCGAACCGAGCTTTGCGAAACGGCTTCCAGAGCCGTAGCCCTTGCCAGATGCATAGATGAGGCGCGGAAAGCGTTCGGCGATCTCATCGTAGCCGAGACCGAACGACTCCATCACGCCGTCGAGATAATTCTCGACCAGCACGTCGGCATTTTCGAGCAGCTTCAAAACGATTTCGCGGGCGCTCGGATGCTTGAGGTTGAGCGTCACCGATTTCTTGTTCGCATTGAGCATCAGGAAGGAGTAGTTCACGCCGCCGGGTAAATCGGGACGCCGCAGCATCTCGCCGGTTTTGGGCGGCTCGATCTTGATGATCTCCGCGCCCATCGCGGCGAGTTGCAGCGTGCAATACGGCACCGCGTAAATTTGCCCGAAGTCGATGACGCGAATTCCATCCAGCGGCAGACTCATCGAATGTAGTTCCTTCTTGGCGCTGAGCAGCTTCCTGAGGCAGACTACTTCAGCCGTCGCGAGGTTCACAACGACAATCCAGAGTCCGAAAGGAGAGAGAGATGCCGTCTGGCGCCGATTTGTCCGGCCGATTTGATGAAGCGTGGTTGGCTCAACATCACGAGGAGATCATCGAGCCGCAACTTCCGATCGTCGATCCGCACCATCATATGTGGAGTCGCGCCGGCAGCGTGTATCTCTTTCCCGAACTGATGGCGGATCTATCGAGCGGCCACAACATCCGCGCGACGGTGTTCGAGGAGTGCGGATCGATGTATCGCGCGGACGGGCCGGCGGAACTTCGCTCGATCGGGGAGACCGAGTTCGTCACGGGCGTGTCCGCGATGAGCGCGAGCGGCGGCTTCGGACCCTCACGCGCATGCGCCGCTATGGTCGGCAATGTGAATCTGCTGTTGGGCGCACGCGTCGAGAGGATCCTCGCGACGCACGTTAGCGTCAGCGGCGGACGTTTTCGCGCGATTCGATTTTCCACCGCATGGGACGCCGATGAGCGCGTGCATAAAACCGTGCCGCGTCCGAAGCTCCTCGCGGAGCCAAACTTCCGAGAAGGTTACAGGTACCTCGCCAAATTCGGCCTCACCTTCGATGCTTGGGTTTATCATCCGCAGTTGAGCGAAGTGGCGGATTTGGCGTCGAGTTTTCCTCAGACGCCGATAGTGCTGAACCATTTCGGCAGCCCGATCCTCGGCGGTCCCAACGCAGGCCGCACTGACGAGGTGTTTGCCGAATGGCGCGCCGGCATGACCGCACTCGCATCGCATCCGAATGTGTTTGTGAAGCTTGGCGCGCTGCCGGTGCGGCGTCCGAAGACGGTAGGCCAGTCTGCAGCAGCGCCGCTTACATCTGAAGAGATCGCAGGAGCATGGCGGCCATACTTCGAAGTATGCGTCGAGAAATTCGGCGCAGGCCGATGCATGTTCGAGAGCAATTTCCCGGTGCAGAAGCGCTTTTGCAGCTACGCGGTCTTCTGGAACGCGTGCAAGCATCTGGCGCGCGGCGCCTCTGCCGCGGAAAAATCCGAACTCTTCGCCGGTACTGCGGCCCGAGCGTATCGGCTTGCGGCCGAATTAATTTGAGGCCGCAGGTTCCGGCGGCGCGAACACCGTAATCGCGAACAGCTTCTCGTCTCCGGTGCGGAGCGTGTGCGGCGCGCCCGCCGGAATCGTGACGAAGTCGCCCGCCTTGATCTCGCATTCCTTGCCGGAGATGCGGCAGGTCGCTTTTCCTTCGATCACGTAGATGAGCTGATCGCCGCGATGCGAGTTCTCACGATCGCCGCCGAAGTTCGGTGGAACGGTAAACACGGCCGATTCGGTCTGCGGCGTTTTGCCGAGCCGCTTCTGGACCATCTTGCTTCCGTCGCCACGAATCGCGAAGACATTCGGCACCGCATCGTGCCCGTCCTTTCCGCCGATAAGTTCATCGAGCTGTTGAGCCAGAAATTCCTCGGAAATCACTCCACTGCGATACGCCTTGAACAGTTGCTGCACTTCAAAATTCTTGTTTGCCATCTTTCTCTCCTTTTCGTCGGTTGACTATCTAAGCAGGTTCCTCGCGATCACCATCCGATGTACTTCCGATGGGCCTTCGCCGATGCGGCGGATGCGCGCCTCGCGATACCATCGCTCGAGCGGAAATTCCTTGCTCACGCCGTAGCCGCCGTGAATCTGCACCGCGCGATCGACGATGCGCCCGAGCACCTCGCTCGAATACAACTTCGCGATCGAGGCTTCGTTGCGCGAGTCCTCGCCGCGATCGGCTTTCCATGCGCCTTCCCACGTGAGCCATCGCGCGGCGCGTAACTCTACTTCCGAATCCGCGAGCATCCACTGAATTGCCTGCCGCTTCGCGAGCAACTCGCCAAACGTGCTGCGCGTCTTCGCATGATCGATCGCCATCCGAAGCGCGGCGACGCCCACTCCGACATTCGCCGCCGAATATGGAAAGCGCAGCCGCGTCAGTAGATCGAGGGCGAGATTTAGCCCCTGCCCTTCCGCGCCGAGGCGCTGCTCAGCCGGAATCACGCAGTCTTCGAAATGAACCTCGTTCGGCAACGCCGCCGTACGCAGCGTTGCGAATGGACGCGCGGTGAATCCGGGCGTGCCCTTATGCACGATAAAGCAGGTGATGCCGCCGCGGCCGGCTTTCGGATCGGTGCGCGTGAAGACGACGCCCCATTCGGCCTCGTGCGCGTGCGAAATGAAAATCTTGCTGCCGTTGAGCACGTAAGTGTCGCCCTTGCGCACCGCGCGGCACTGGATCGATCCCGCGGGATCGGAGCCGCCGCTCGGCTCGGTGATCGCGAAGAACGTGTACCACGCGTTTTTGAGCGTCGGCACGACATACTTTTGAATTTGCTCTTCGGTGCCGCCATAGATGACTGGCGGCGGATTGCGGCCGAACACGCTGGCGCCCGGATTGTAGAGCCCCATCCGATGTTGCGCCATTTCCTCCATGAGCACGCACATATCGAATGTGCCGAGGCCGCCGCCGCCGTATTTTTTCGGCGCGCTCATGCACCACATGCCTGCGGCCTGAACTTTCTTCGCGATGCGCCAGTAGTCGTCCTCGGGAATTTCCGCGGCGTCGGGATCGAGTTTCTTTTCGAGCGGAATTATTTCGTCGCGGATGATTCGGCGGACTTGCTCGCGCAGCGCCGACAGCTCTTCCGATAATTGGAATCCGGTGCCGTTCTCCATGAGAGACTCTCTAGCACCGATCCACCGCAAGTCAGAATAGCTTGCCAGGCTTGATTTCGAATGCGCCGAGGTTTTTGCGCAGGCCGTCGAGCCAGTGCTCGCGCATCCAGTCGAGGTCGTACGAGCCCCACGTCCCTTTGAGGTTGGCATCGATGCGATGGATATGTTCGATGGCGCCGGCGATCTGCGCGATCGCACCCTGACCCAGCGTGTGCTTCACGATGCCCTGCTCCTGCTGCGCGCGAAGGTAATCGCCGATGCCGCTCATCACCTCGAAGCTGTAGCTCCAAAGTTCTTCCTCCGCACCCGCCAGCGCGTCGCCATGCTTCTCCTTCGCGTGGCGCGCGATCTCCACCGCATGCTCGAACTGCGTGAACGCCTTCACGATTTGCGGCTTCTTCGCCGCCGCCTGTTCCGGCTTCATCTTGTAGGGGCACATCACGTCGGCGTAGTCGAGTACCATCGCGGCCGCCTTCTCGACCGCGCGATATGCCTTGCCGAGCGCGTCGGCCGCTTTCGGATGCCGATTCGCGGCGCAATCCTCAACGACGCCGCTCACGCTGAACTTCGGCTCGCGCGTGCCGCGCACAAACGCCTCGAGGTTTACCGGGTACGCGAGCGCGCTGTAGGCGCCAAAGGTCAGATTCGAAATGCTGTCGATGCCGAGTCCTTTGTATGCGCGCAAATCACGTCCGATCACCCCGGGCGTCGCGAAGCCGAGGCCGCCGAACAAAATCGCGTCTGCATAGTACTCGAAGACGTGGCCGCGTCCCTCAAATATCTCGAGGTAGCGTTTCAACGACTCGAAGTAGCGCGGATTGATTGTGCAGTCGGGGTCGTCGATCGCATGGATGTAGCATCGTTCGCGCGGCGCCCATTCGAACCACACATTTGGGAGCGGGCGCAGTTTGCGATCGGGATCGACGGTGTCGTGATAGGCGAGATAGGCGACCGGAACTCCGGCGTTCTCATATGCCGCCGCGACGGCGTTGACGATTTTCATATATTGCAGCTGCGGCGAAAGCTTCTTGCAGTTCGCGCATCTACACCACGCACCATCCCGAACGTCGGCGCCCCAGATGTGCAGCAATTCGCTTTCGGGATATTCGCGCACATAGTTCAGCGCGCCCTCGCACGCCAGCCGGACCGCATCGGCATTCGAGACGCATAGATTTCCCTTTGGCGTCCGCGAGCCATCTTTCGTCGCGGGAAACCATTCCGGATGCAACTCGAACTGGTCGCGCGGCATCAGGATTTGCAGCACGTGCCCGCCATACTCGACGCCGATGCCGTGAGATTTATAGAGAGGCGTCAGCTCGTCAATCCGCTGCACCGTGTCGTGCGGATGGCGGATGTACTCGAATGCGTTGATGCCTCGACGCGCCATCCACGGAATGAATTCGCGATCGAATTTGAGATGCTGCGCGAGACGGTCCGGATAGGTGTAGTTCCACGTCAGGATGTCCGACGCCATCGCGCGCCGCTTGAACGCGGGCGTAACGCTATACGGCTTCATCGTCGCAAGCGTATCGCGTGGAGCTTTAGGAAAATTGCCGGGCGCGCCGGGGACGAAGCTGGCGCCGAGGCGTTCCATCAGGTCATACGAGGCGTGCAGAAGTCCGCGCTCGCTGCCTGCCTGGATCGCGAGAGAACCTTTATCGGGATGCGATATCTCAAAGCCGTCGTCGGTGAGCTTGTTGAGCGCGAGATTCGCGGGAGCATCGGCGCCGGAGGATATGATGATTGCCCGCGCGTCGATGGACGGGTCAGATGAGGCCGACGCATCGGCGGCGAGCATCTTCGCCAGCCCATCGGCCAGCTCGCGCGCGGCAATCGCTGCGACCTCGCCCACCTCAGCGCTATATCTAATGTCGAGTTTAGAACTTCGCCCGCCGGCTTTCTTCGCCATCCTCCGCTTCCCCTCGTTGGTCCGTTTTTCCGCTCCCCGCAAGATGATAACATAGAGCATTCATTTGATAAGCGCCGACCATATGACCGGGAGTTGAAATTCCCGCGAGCTTGTCGGCGCGCACCAATGCCAAGTCCCAACGAAATCCTCACCGAACTGAAGAAGGTCAAATACCCGGGCTTCACGCGCGATATCGTGTCGTTCGGCATCGTTAAGGATATCGAGGTCGGATATTCCGGCGTCACCGTATCGCTGACCATCCAATCCGCGAAGCCCGAGGTCGTCACGCGCATCGTCGAGGACATCAAGACGACGGTCGCCGCGATGCCCGGCGTCCCGAGCGTCAAGGTGGACGTCGAACAGCCCGCGCCCGCGCAGCCTAGGGCCGCGATGGCCGGCCGCCGCAACATCGAGGGTGTCAATCACATCGTCGCGGTCGCAAGCGGCAAGGGCGGCGTCGGCAAATCCACCGTCGCGGTAAACCTCGCGCTCGCGATGAAGGCGCTCGGATGGCGCGTCGGGTTGATGGACGCCGACGTATACGGCCCCAGCGTCGCGATGATGGTCGGCGCCGAGGGTAAGGTAAACCTTACTCCGGAGCGGAAAATCATACCGCTTGAAAGATATGGCATCCGCTACGTCTCAATGGCCTTTTTCGTCGCTGATGAGCAAGCGGTGGTCTGGCGCGGCCCGATGGTAACCAAACTCGAGACGGAATTTCTCTTCAACGTCGAATGGGGCGAACTCGATTGCCTCATCCTCGATTTGCCGCCCGGCACCGGCGACGCGCAGCTCACCATCACGCAGCGCGTCAATCTCGACGGCGGCGTCATCGTCACGACGCCGCAAGAGATCGCGCTGATCGACGTGCGCCGCGGCGTGCAAATGTTCAATGAAGTGAACGTCCCGGTCCTCGGCGTGATCGAGAACATGAGCTATTACGTTTGCGGCAAGTGCAACAAACGTCACGAGATCTTCTCGCATGGCGGCGGCGCGCGCCTGGCGGAAACGCTCGAAGTTCCGTTCCTCGGCGAGTTGCCAATCACGCGCGAGCTGCGCGAGGGTGGTGATACCGCGATGCCGCTGGTAGCCGTGAATCCCGCGCATCCGGTGACCGCGGCGTTCAAAGCAGTCGCGGCGAAGATCATCGAAAGACTGGAGGAGCACACCACCTGATGGCGTTCGCGGTCTTCGACGTCGAGACCCGAGTCGACAAACACCTGCTCAACCAGGTCTACTTCGAAGGTCAAGGGCTAAGCGATAGCGATGCTTTCGAGCATTACCGCGAAGACCTGCGCCGCCGCCGCGACAGCGATTTTTTCCCGCTCACGCTGCATCTGCCGATATCGATCGCGATCGGCAACGTCGGCGACGACTACGTGCTGCGAGCGGTCGAGACCCTCGCGCTCGGTGACTACTCCGAAGAAAAACTGGTGCGCGAATTCTGGACACGCGCGGAGCGCTTCGCGGGCACGCTGGTCAGTTTCAATGGACGCCGCTTCGACATTCCGGTACTGGAGCTGGCGGCGTTGCGCCACGGCATCGGGGCGCCGGCACACTTCGGCGACGAAAGCCTTGCGCGCAACCGCTATTCAGCGGTGCGCCATTTCGATCTCTACGACTATCTGACCAACTTCGGCGCGGTATCGCTCACGGGCGGCATGGACCTGCTGCTCAAGATGCTCGGCCTGCCAGGCAAGACCGGCATGGACGGCTCGATGGTGCAGGAGTATTTCGAGAACGGCCGCCTCGACGAGATTCATCGCTACTGCCGCAACGATGTAGTGCAAACCTACTTTCTGTTCCTGCGCGTGGCGCTGATGCGCGGCGACATCGACGAGGAGACCTATCGGAAGGCAGCTGAAGAATCGAAACATTTTCTGCTCGAAGAAGTAGCTCCTCCGAGCAAGAAAATCGCATGACGGCTGAACCAAAGATCTCGCTCATCGTGATCTCACGCGACGAGGAAGAGCACATCGGTCAGTGCCTCCGCAGCGCGTGGTTCTGCGACGAGAAGATTCTCGTCGATTCGTTCTCGACCGATCGGACGGTGGAAATCGCAAAGGACCTCGGCGCCATCGTCTTCCAGCATGAGTTCACCAACTACGTCATGCAGAAGCAGATGGCGCTTGACCGCGCGACCGGCGATTGGGTGCTGCTGATGGATTCCGACGAGCAGGCGACCCACGACCTCGGCGAAGAGATTTTAGCAGCGGTGCGCGCGCCCAATCTGTGCGACGGCTATCGCATCCGGCGCATCCTCTATCATCTCGGACACTACTATCCGTATGGAATTTATCCCGACAATCCGGTGCGTCTGTTTCGCCGCGAGCGCGGCCGTATCGGTGGACGCGATCCGCACGACAAGGTTGTCGTCAACGGAAGCATCGGCAAGCTTGCGCATCCGATCCTGCACTTCAGCTATCGCGACGTCGCAGATCACGTCGCGACGATAAATCGCTTCTCGACCCGCGGCGCAGTGGAGCAACAGCCGACCATCTTCACGCCGGTCCAGATGCTCACCAATCCGATGTGGCGATTTTTTAACTTCTACATCGTGCGCGGCGGCTTTCGCGACGGCGGCCGCGGACTGTACGCGGCTATGACCGCTGCTTTCTATGTGTTCCTGAAATACGCCAAATTGTATGAACGCAAACTCAAGTTGCGCCGCCTCTGAGTCGCATCATTGACCGTTTTTCGGGCATGGGTTCACTTCAAATCCTCGTCCCAAGCGAATAACTTAGGCGCTGCCCCATGAAACGATTGTTCAGCTACATGCGCCGTCATTGGCTGACCTACGCCTTCGGCATCTTCGCGACTTTTCTGACGGCCACCTTCTACAATTTCGTTCCGCTGCTGACGCGCGACGCCATCAACGCCGCGCAGTCGGGCCATCGCACCGCGCTTGGGCACTATGCCGAACTAATCGCACTGGTCGCGGTCGTGATGGGCACCGCGCGATGGATCTCGCGCTTCGTCATCTTCAATATCGGGCGCGACGTCGAATACGAAATCCGCAACGACCTTTTCGAGCATCTGGCGCGGATCGGCCCCGATTTCTATCAGCGCCTGCGCACCGGCGATCTGATGTCGCGGATGGTCAACGACATCACCGCGCTCCGTCTGCTGGTCGGGATGGGCGTGCTGATGCTGACCAACACGCCGGTGTACTTCGTCTACGCGCTCATCTTCATGACCTATCTCAACCGTCAGCTCACCGTCGCCGCGATCATCCCGGCGATCCTGCTGCTGTTCGGAGTTCGCCGGCTCACGCGCGCGCTGATGGAGCGGAGCCTCAAGGTTCAGCAGGAACTCGGCAACATCGGCGCAAAGGTGCAGGAGAGCCTTGCCGGAATTCACGTCGTGAAGGCCTACACGCTCGAGGACCACGAGGCGAAGCGCTTTCGTGCATTGAATGACGAGTACAACGAGCAGGGGCTTGCGCTCGCTCGCACGCGCGGCGGACTTTTCCCCATGATTCGCGCGGCGGCGGCGACCTCGACGATGATCGTCCTGATATACGGCGGTCATCTGGTCATGAGCGGTGCGATGTCGATCGGCGACCTGATGGCGTTCATGCTGTACGTGACGCAGCTGGCGTTTCAGGCGACCTCATTCGGATGGGTGCTGTCGATTTACCAGCGCGGCAAGGCCGCGATGAAGCGCATCGACGAAATTTTCAATGAAACTGAACAGCAAACCGTCGCCGGACCGGAGGAACGTCTCGAGATTGACGGTGCGATCGAATGGCAGAACGTGTCGTTCAGCTATTTCGCATCGAACGGCAACGGCAAGCTTCACGAGCGCCCGCCCTACGGGCTGCAAAACATCAATGTGAAAGTCACCGCCGGGGAAAAGCTCGCGATCGTTGGGCGCACCGGCTCTGGCAAATCCACGATGATCAAGTTGCTCGGACGGCTGATCGAGCCGACCGACGGACGCGTGCTGCTCGACGGGCGCGACATCCGCGAGATTCCGATTCGCGCGCTGCGTCGCACGATCGGCGTGGTGCCACAGGAGCCGACGCTGTTCTCCGATACCCTCGCGCGCAATGTCGCATTCGGCGCGCCAAACGCGGACCGCAACGAAATCGAACACGCAGCGGAAGTCGCGGGCCTCGCGCCCGATGTCGCGATGCTACCGCGCGGCTTCGACACGATAGTTGGTGAGCGTGGCATGTCGCTCTCGGGCGGACAGAAGCAGCGTGTCACCATCGCGCGCCTGCTCACCTATCATCCGTCGGTGGTCGTCCTCGATGACGCGCTCTCAAGCGTCGATACCGAGACTGAGCGCGCGGTGCTGCACAACCTCAGCGACAGCGTGCAGGGCCGCACGACGATCGTGGTCGCCCATCGCGCGTCGACCGTGCGTGACGCCGACGAGATCATCGTGCTCGAAGAAGGACGCATCGCGGAGCGCGGCACGCATGAAGGCTTGATGGCGCAACGCGGAATTTACGCCGAACTATTTCATCGCCAACTGCTCGAGGAAGAGCTGGCGGGATACTGATGGTCCACGAAGAGCAGCCAGAGCGCGAAGTCAACGCGTACGATTCCCACCTCATCCGATGGGTATGGCAATTCGTAAAACCGTACCAGCATCTGTTCTGGATTTCCGCGCTGCTGATGCCGCTCAACTCCGCCTTCGCGCTCGCGCAGCCCTACATCGTCAAGCTCACCATCGACACGTTCCTCGCGCATCGTAAGGTGGCGCCGCCCCATTGGCTCGCGCCGCTCCTCGCGCGCGGCGGCGCGGGGCACGGATTGATCGTGATGGCGGCGCTTTATCTGGCACTGGTGCTCGGCGAGTTCGCGACTTTCTACGGACAGTTCTATCTGACGATGATGGTCGCCCAGTATAGTCTCTCCGATCTGCGCCTCGCGCTGTTTAAGCATGTCGAGAAACTTCCGATGGCGTTCTTCGATCGCACGCCGATCGGAAGACTGGTGAGCCGCATCAGCACCGACATCGACGCCATCAACGATATGTTCGCGTCCGGCTCGCTGACGATTTTTATCGACTTCCTCACACTCACCGGCATCGCAGTGATCATGTTCATGCTCAATCCGCGCCTCGCGATGTACGCGTTACTGTCAATCCCACCGTTGTTTCTGATCATCAATTTTTTCCGCGTTCGCGCTCGCCTGGTATATCGCGAGATTCGCGATCGTCTGGCCGCGGTCAACGCGTATCTCTCTGAATCGATCAACGGGATGGCCGTCATCCAGCTCTTCACGCGCGAGGACACGAGCCAGCGCGAATTCGACGTGCTTAACCGCAAGAGCCGCGACGTACAGATGCTGGCAAACATTTACGAAGCCGGCCTGTTCTCGTCAGTCGAGTCGCTCAGCGCGATCACCGTCGCAGTCATCTTATGGTTCGGCGGCGGCGACGTGATTCGCCAGGTCATCAGCATCGGCACGCTGGTCGCGTTCATCGATTACGCGCAGCGCTTCTTCGGACCTCTGCGCGAAATTTCCAACAAGTACACGACGCTGCAATCTGCGCTGGCGGCGGTGGACAAGATCGAACGCCTGATGCTTGAGCCCGTGACGATCGCGAGTCCGGCCAAACCGAAGAGCGCCGCGGCGCGTGGCGGATCCGTGGTCTTCGAGCATGTCAATTTCGAGTATCGCAAGGGCGAACCGGTGCTGCGCGATTTGAGCTTCAGCGTCGATCCGGGACAGAAAACCGCGATCGTCGGTCCCACCGGCTCCGGCAAGACCACCATCATGAAGCTGCTCAACCGCTTTTATGATGTGACCTCGGGACGGATTCTGGTCGATGGCGTCGATGTTCGCGAATGGGACCTCACCGCGCTGCGGCGCGCGATCGGCCTCGTGCAGCAGGACGTGTTCCTGTTCGCCGGCGACATTATGGAAAATGTTCGGCTCGGGCGCGCCGATCTTTCCCAAGACGAAGTTCGCCAGGCGCTCGCGCGCTCGCAGGCGCTGCGCTTCGTCGAGCGGCTGCCCGCGGGTCTTTCGCAGCAGATCAGCGAGCGTGGCGCGAATTTATCGTCCGGACAGCGGCAGCTTTTGTCGTTCGCACGCGCACTCGCGTATGATCCGAAAATCCTCGTGATGGACGAAGCAACTTCGAGCGTCGACAGCGAGACCGAACGCCTCATTCAAATGGCGTTGAACGAATTGCTCACCGATCGCACTGCACTCGTGATCGCGCATCGCCTTTCGACGATCGAGCGCGCCGATCGAATCATGGTGCTCGCCGGCGGAATGCTGCGCGAGAGCGGCACCCACGATGAGCTGCTCAAGTTGCGAGGTCTCTACTACCGGCTTTTCGAATTGCAATACGCCACCATCGCGGAGCCTGCGCGCGAGGCCGTGGACTGACGCGTGCAACGCGGACTGCGCTTGCTCTGGGCAGTCGCCGCCGCGACGCTGCTCGCGGGATGTAACTTCGGCTACATCACGCGTGGCGCGTATGAGGAGGCACGCATCTTGTGGAATCGCCGTCCGATTCCGCAGGTGATCGTCGATCCTGAGCTCGAGCCGGAAATCCGCAAGCGACTCGAAACCGTTCTCGCCGTGCGCGATTTCGACCGCGACCATCTCGGACTCAAAACCGGCGACGCGTATACCACGGTATCTCCCGTCGATACCGGCGCAATCGTGTACGTCGTGATGGCGGCGCCGCGCGATTCGATCGAGCCCTACGAGTGGTGGTTTCCGATCGTCGGTGCGGTGCCGTATCGCGGCTATTTCAATGAGAGCGAGGCGCGCGCACTCGCCGCCGACATGGAGGCAAAGGGCTACGACACCATGGTGCGTCCGGCGGTGGCGTTTTCGAGCCTCGGATTTTTCAACGACCCGCTGCTGTCGAATCTGCTCCGTCTCAATCGCGTGGAATTGGCCGGCGTGATTACTCATGAACTTTTTCATCGCACCTATTTTCTGCCCAGCAACGTCATGTTCGATGAGTCCGCCGCCAACTATGTCGGTTCGCGCGGAGCGGTGGAGTTTTTCAAGCAGACCGAAGGCGATTCTGCTTCCGATACAATCGCGGCGCGCGGCGTGTTCGACAGCGACATGAAATTTTCGCATTTCCTGCTGCAAGCGCAGGCAAAGCTGCTCTGGATTTACGATAGCGATCTGCCGAAAGACGAGAAGATGAAGCGCCGCGAGGTAGCGTTCGATCAGATCAAATCCGACTATGCGAAGCTGAAGCCGACGCTATCGGGACTCGAGCGCTTCGACCTCGACAAGGAGCCGCTTAACAACGCGGTGCTGATCAATTATCTGATCTACTTTCACGAACTCGATGATTTCGCGGCGCTGGAGCGGACGAATCATGGTGACCTGCGAGCGACTATCGAGCGCATCATCGAAATCGCGAAGGCGAACACCGACGATCCTTTCTATGCTATATGGGAGGCGACGCGCGATGCGCCGCCGCAACAAGCGTCACTCGAACTGATGCCGCCGCCTATGCGCTGAGAAGTTCCACCAGTGCGTCCGTGAGCGCGTCTTCGTAGCCGCCGAAGAAATGATCGGCGCCATCGATCATGCGCAGACGGCCGCCACAGCTCTGTGCGAGTTCGGTGATGCGCGGCTTCGGGCAGTATCCGTCGCGATCGCCGGCAACCAGCACTATTTTCTTATTTGCGGTGGGATGCGAAAAATCACCCATGCCGACCGGAAGCGCGACGGCGGCGATGGTTTCGACTTCGTTCAATTCAGCGCCCGCGCGCATCGCGACCGCGGCGCCGAATGAATATCCCGCCATCACCGCACGGTCCTTCGCGATGCCCTGCTGCGCGAGGAGAAAGCGCATCGCAGCTTTCGCGTCGTCGCCCTCGCCCACGCCACCGGTATGCTGGCCCTCGCTCGCACCGACGCCGCGAAAGTTGAAGCGAATCGTCGCGAACCCGAGTTTCCACAACGCCTGCAGGATCGCTTCGACAACGTTATTGTGCATCGAGCCGCCGTAGAGCGGATGTGGATGGCACACGACGGCGCCGGGCGCGTTACTGCTTCCCGCGGGTCTCGCCATGAGACCTTCGACTTTGAGCGGTCCGGATGGAATGACCACAGCTTCTTCCTTCATGCCTTTCAGCCTGCCATGCGCTGCGCGAGTCGTCGAGCTATGGTGAAAGCTTAGATGGAGCCGATTGCCAAATTCGCCGCCGATCGAATGCTCGCCCGCATCGCGCGATGGTTGCGGATGCTCGGCGCCGACGTGATTTTCGATGAGAGAATCGACGGCGCGGCGATGCTACAGGTCGCGCGCCGCGACCGACGCATCATGCTGACTCGGGACAAGCGTCTCAAAGCCGCGCCCGACGTACTCTTTCTCGCTTCCAACCATTTCCGCGAGCAGCTCCGACAGATCCTCATGCGATATCCATTCGACATTCGCCGCGACGCTTTCTCGCGATGCTCCAAATGCAACACGCCGCTGATCGAAGTCGATCGCGAGGTCATACGCCATCGCGTGCCGCCATTTGTGTATGCGAGCAACGAGAAGTTTTCGGAATGTCCCGCCTGCTGTCACTTATATTGGAGCGGAACCCATCCGGAGCGAATCATGCGCGAGCTCCAGCGCATCCGGGCGCTCTGAATGGCACAAATTGGCGCATATCTTTTTGGGATTGTCTCACAACCGGCTCATTGACTATAAGGAAGTCACGCCCGGGCATCGCGGTATGCCCACTGGGGGAGTGCCATGAAGAAAGCCCTGCTGGGCCTCGTTGTTAGCTTCATCGCCACCTTCGTTCTCGCCCTTAGCGTCGATGTGCACGCGGTCTCACTTACCCTAGAGGGAGTCGGCAGCAGTGTCAGCGTTGGAAACTCCCAGGCGCTCTATGCAAGTGACAGCAACGGCCGTGCAGTGCTGATCAGTGCGGTCGGCATGCCGTCTCCCGATGGCGGCAAAATCACCGAACTCGGCGTTCCCTCGATGATGCCGGATGGGCGTGTGGTCTTCGGCGCCGAAGTCACGACCAAAGGCGAGCACGGCTCGACCGATCGCCAGCAATGGACCATCTTCATCGGCAATCCTGACGCGTCGATAGATCGTCGCATCGCGGCGATCGACGTGCGAGCCAAACCGGCGTGGTGCAACCCCGTCTATCATGGCGATCCCTATCCGGTCGCCGACGCTGACGGGCAAATCGCATTCATGGCGGCACTCGGACGCGATCGCGACGGGCTGCTGCTCTTTTCGCATGGCGTGCTCTCGTGCCTGGCGGAGTCCGGCAGCAAGACCAATGAGGGCGACGAAATCGCCGTGCTCAGTTTCGGCAGCCCGCAGATGGCAGATGACGGACAGGTGATTTTCAACGCATGGCTCAAGCCGTCGGCGCGCCATCCGATCCCCAAGGGCGACACCTCCGCGCACGATCATCAGCATCTGCAGGCGCTTCTGATGGCGACACGCGCGGGCATTCATGAACTCGCGGTCGAAGGCGACTACGGACCCAATCACACCGAGTATATGCGGCCATTCGGTCTACCTAGCGCGGTCGGCTCGCCTCAGGGAACGTTGGTCGCATTCACTGCGAAGACGCCCACCGGCGGCGCGCTCTTCACGTATGATGGCCGCGCGATGGTTCGCGTCCTGCAAACCGGAACCGAAACTCCGCTGGGACCGGTCTCATATGTCTCGCCGGGCCGGCCGGGCCTGATGTCGGATGGCACGATGGCAGTCCTCGCGGGATGCGCGCGGGTGCCGGTAATCTTCCGCCTCAGTCGCGGATTGATGGACCTCAGGATTCAGCGCGGGCAACTGACGCCGCTCGGCGCGATCATCGAATCGCTCGGCGATCCGGTGCTCACGGCCTCGGGCGCGATGTTCGTCGGCGCCACCGACACTGACGGCCGCGAACAGCTTTACGTGCTGGGTCGCAACGACGAATTCTTCGAGGTGGGATCGCCGGAGATGCTGTACCGGGTAGCGTTCGATGAGGAAAGTCATCCGCACACGATTTTCACCGGCACCCTGACGGTCAATCAGCACGGCGACTTCGGCTACCTCGGCGGCAAGTAGCGGTTCACGCGCTACGTCGCTGGAAAGCCTCTCCGGCTCCTGATAAATCGGCATCAGACCGGATCGTTCTCGCGATCCATCCAATCTGTTCGTCAGGAGCAATTCACGATGCCAGGTTCCGACAAATTCCTGCACCTGAACCAGGATCTCTACGATTACGTGATCGCGCACGGGCACAATAGCGATCCGATACTCCTCGACCTCGCGGAAGAGACGCATAAGCTGGGAAGAATTTCCGGAATGCAAATCGCGCCCGAGCAAGGCACGCTGATGGGTCTGCTGGCGCGCGCAATCGGCGCGAAGTCCGCAGTCGAGGTGGGCGTCTTCACCGGTTACAGCTCGCTTTCAGTAGCGCGTGCGCTTCCTCCGGACGGCAAGCTGTTATGTCTCGACGTGAATGAAGAGTGGACCTCGATCGCGCGGCGCTACTGGGAACGCGCGGGCGTCGCGAACAAAATCACCTTGAAGCTCGCCCCCGCGGCGGACACGCTGCGCGCACTTCCCGCGTCGCGTACGTTCGATTTCGCATTCGTCGATGCGGACAAATCCAATTATCGAATCTACTACGAGGAAATCCTGAAGCGGCTGCGCCCCAATGGTTTGCTGCTCATCGATAACGTGCTGTGGAACGGCCAGGTCATCGATGCGAACGACAAATCCGACGATACGGTCGCAATTCGCGCGCTGAATGATTTCATCGCGACCGACACGCGCGTGGAAGCGGTGATGATTCCGGTCGCCGACGGCATCACCATCGCGCGCAAGAAATAGTCCGCCCTAGATGGTCGATATCAAGATCAGCGGCGACCTTCTCGACGTAGAATTTATCGGATGGAGCAAGCTTTGGGCGCTCCGCAGCCGTCTGGAGATTCCTATTGCCTCAATAAAAGAGGTCCGAGCCGACGGAAATATTCCTAAGGGCGATTACATCCGAGCATTCGGAACTGGAATTCCGATAATGATTCACGCGGGCATGTTCACCGATTTCAAACGCTGGGCGCTCTTCGATCTGCGCGCCGATCGCGTCAACGTGGTGATTATGGAATTGGCCGGCTGGAAATACGACGCCGTCGCTCTTCAGGTGAAAGATGCGCGCGCCAGCATGGAAATGATTCGCATCGCGATGGCGGAGCGAGGGAATCCCGGAATCGGTTAGCGCGGAGGTTGCGCCGCGGCGAAAGTGCGGATACCGCGGACGACCTGCGCGCTCACGACGTTGCGATTGTTCAGAATCTGCCACGCGCTCTCGGGCCGCTCCGACGGATATTCGATGCGCGCGTTCTTGCAAATCGCGGCGTGCTCGATTTTGAACTCCGGTGAGGTCACCACCAGATCGGTCTTCATCCCATTGTCGCCGCGCGAGGTTTTTATCGCATCGACATGGTCGTAGGCGAGGCGGCTCGGCTCGATCGTTTGCAGCAGCGGTAGAATGACTTCCACCAACTGACCTTTCTCGTCGCTGATGACCGCGTGAGCGCGATTGCGATCGGACTCGAACTCGATCTTGCCGAAGATGTTGGGAATTCCGCGCTCCGCAATACCTGCGGCAAGCGCGCTGCGGCTATTGGTGATCGATGCGACCGCGAATCCGGCCGGCATCATGTTGAGGCGACATCCGAGCGCAAGGGTCGCATCGCGAAACGGACCGATCGGACTTTGGGTGACGTCCGCGACGATCAATCGGCAATACGCCGGCGAGGTGCGGCCGTATTCGGGCGGCAGCCAGTCAAGGAGGATTTCCTTGCGGACCTCGAAGTAGACATTGAGCATCGTCGCGTCGGCGCAGGTCCACGGAAGCGCGGGATACTCCGGCTTCGCGGACGGCGGATCGATCGCGTACTTCTCGTGTTTGGCTCTTCCGAAGTCCGGCATGTTCAGGTCGCCATCGGAGGCGCTTCGGGACCGCCATCCGTCTTGCTGGGCGCCTTCTTCGCGCGCTCCGCAACTTTCTCTTCGGTGAATTCCGGCATCACATATTTCGCGAAACGCTCGAGGCTCGCGAGCACCTTCTTGTGCGGAATCGCCTGGTCGAAGTTTATCAGCATCACGACGCGCTCGACGCCGACCTCTTCCCAGTAGCGCATGTTCTGAATTATTTCCTCGGCCGAGCCAACCGGAAAACCTTCGCGCAGTGAGAAAATCTCCGCTTGGGTCAGCAGCGCGGTCGCGTTGGCCTGCGCGGTGTACGCGTGCGAGGGGTAAATTCCGCCGAGACCCACCAGATGCGCGGCGGTCTGGAAAAATGAAAACGCTGCTGCTCCACCGACCGCCTTCGCTTCGTTCGGATCTTCGCCGCAGTAGAGCCAGCTCGCCGCGTTGACCTGATTGTTCACGAACTTCCCGACCGGATCGCAATGCTTGATGATGCGGCGATAATCCGCGACCAGCCGCCGATAATCTGCCGGCGTGCCGAGCGTGACGCCGAGCATCCCGATGCCGCGTTCCGCTGCCTGCACGGCGGTTTCCGGCGACGATACCGCGACCCACATCGGCGGATGCGGTTCCTGAATCGGTTTCGGCAACACGTTGCGTGGCGGCATCGAGAAGTACTTCCCGTGCCATTCGAATTCGTCTTCGGTCCACATTTTTGGAATCGCGCGGATGCACTCGTCCCACATTTCCTTGGTGGTGTCGGGATCGATGTTGAACCCGCCGACTTCGGTCCATGTCGCGGACCGGCCGGTGCCGAACTCCAGGCGTCCGCCCGATACGATATCGAGCATCGCCGCGCGCTCCGCGATGCGCGCTGGATGATTCATCGGCGGCAGGCATACCGCGATGCCCTGGCCGAGATGAATGCGCTTCGTACGCGCGGCGGCCGCCGCCAGAAAAACTTCCGGCGCGGAGCCGTGTGAGTATTCCTCGAGGAAGTGATGCTCGACCTGCCAGACCTGATCGAAGCCGAGTTCATCGGCGAGCACGATTTGCTCCATCGCCTGCTCGTACTCGCGCAACTCTGATTGACGCGTCCATGGCTTCTGCACCGAATGTTCGTAGAAGATTCCGAATTTCATGCGCGATGCTCCATCAATTCAGTTTTTGCAGGCTCGGGCAAAATCCCAGCCCCACCGTCCCTTCGCCACAGTATGCGCCTGCCGAAGGACCGAGTGGAGTCACGATTAGTTTCGCACATTTGAGGCTCCGGTGCGCGTCGGCCGCAAGCGCCTTCGCACCCTCGGGATTGTTGGCGTGAGTGATAAGGACGATCGCCTCGCTGCCGGCGAGTTGGGTCTGCGCCCGCTCCAGCATGTTCGCGATGTTCTCCGCTTGCGTGCGTGCCTTGCCGATTACCGCGATGCGTCCCCACACGCGAATCAGCGGCAGCATCCCGCGCAGCGGACCGACGTTCATCTCATATAGAGAGATGCGGCCGTCGCGGCGCAGATAGTCATTCGTCGTCGGCGCGTAGAAGCTATCGATCTGAGGCGTCGCTTCCTCGATTGCCTTGATGATGTCGTTGAGTTCCGCGCCTCGCACCGCCATTTCAGCGGCTCCGATCGCAACCGCGCCTAGCGCCGTCAGCGCGCGCCCGGTGTTCATCACCTCGACTTCGATCTGGCTGTCGCGCTTCGCTACGACCGCGGCCGAGTACGCGGCGGTGTAGGTCGAGCACGACTCGAACGGATTGATGAGGCATAGCACGCGCTCTCCCCGCTCATGCGCCTTGCGATAGGCGGCGAGGAAGTCCGTCGGCATCGCGGCTGCAATGGTCGGCAATCGCGGCTCATCTTTGAGGCGTCGATAGAACTCGACGCGATCGAGCGCATCATCGCGGAAGAATTCGGTCGAGAACGCCACCTGCAGCGGTGCGGTCTCGATGCCCAACCGCGCGGTCTCGGCGGCGGGCAAATCGACGCTGGAATCGGTTACGATGGAAATCTGCTGATTCACGTTCCTACCAGTTGTTAGATTATAAGCGTTTAGCGTGCCCCATACGGGATGGTCAAGAAAGCCGCACTGCACTGGCGGAACAAGGTTGGTGCAATGATGGAGCCATCAACCCGAGCAGGCTAAACTCCCACAGAAGATGGCTGCATTCCTTTAGCTCTCCCCCTCTGGGGGAGACTACAGTGGGGAAGCAGGCCGTGAAACTACGCAGGCGGCACATGGAAGAACGTTACGACCCGAAAAAGATCGAGCCGAAATGGCAAGCCGAATGGGAGCGCTCGCAGCTTTACCTGACGCGCGAGGATCCGTCTCATCCGAAATTCTACGTCCTCGAAATGTTTCCCTATCCTTCCGGCGCCGGGCTTTCGGTCGGCCATCTGCACAACTACGTCCCGTGCGATGTCATCGGGCGCTACAAGCGGATGGCGGGGTTCAACGTGCTGCATGCGATGGGATGGGACGCGTTCGGATTGCCCGCAGAGAACGAGGCGCTGCTGCGCCAGTCACATCCGAGCGAGACGGTCCCGCGCTACGCCGCGAACTTCAAGCGCCAGCTCACCATCTCCGGATGCGCCTATGACTGGACGCGTGAGATCAATTCGTCCTTGCCCGAGTACTACAAATGGACGCAATGGTTCTTCCTTTTGT
>DATGKG010000073.1:0-5035 GCA_035294805.1 Binataceae bacterium (SeqCode)
AACCGATTTCGGCTGGCGATGGCTCCTGCGCGCGATGCCTGCGAGCTACGGATTTGAACTGAATCTCTTCCTGGTCGCGGCAACCTTTTGGTCCATCGTTCGACCAAAGACCGGGACCTATGCCTTACTCGCGTTCGTCGCCATCTGCCTCTACTCGCTACTCGGGGGTCATCCGCAGCTTGAATTCCGCTATCTCATAAACCCATTGATTGCGATGGCGATCATTGCCGGCGCGACGGTCGCCGATCTGATGTCGTGGGTCCGTTCCCGGATAGGCCCTCACGCAGACTATGCGATCGCTGTTGCGTTGGTCCTGCTGCTGGTTCCTTCGGCTGTTCGTGACGTGGAGACGAACCGCATTCTAAGCCGTACTGATACGCGAACCCTGGCGCGGATATGGATCGTCAATCACATCCCGGCCGGAGCTACGATTGTGGTGGTCAACGGCTCCTCGTATGGCAGGCCTAACCTGGACGGACGCTACAACTTGGTTTGGGTGGACTCTGCGCTACGGCTTCGAGTTGCGCTCAATAGCGCGAAATGGGTCCTATCGAACGATTGCCCTCCGTTGTATTTATGGTCTCCTGGATTGGACGACGATGAGTTGGAGGTGCTGAATTCCACCAGCCAACTGCAATTCGAGGTGGCGTCGCTTAAGTCGGGCTATCCGACCCCCGAATTCGATCCCTACGATGCCTTTTACGTCCCTTTCACCAACATAACCGGCATGTCGCGGCCGGGCCCCCGGATCCGCATATGGCACGTTACTTCTCCGCCCGAGCCGTTTTTCGGCGGAAGAACCGATGGAAACACGCTCCGATTTCGTGAGGATTACTTGGAAGCACTTCCCGCTACATGAACGGGCCCAGCATCATCACGCCGCCGCGCAGCACCAGATGCATCAGGCCCGGCATCCATCGCACTGGCATTCCAAACAAATTCGCCGCGAGCGCAAAAATCGCCTGCGAGTCGCCCGCATTCATCGAAAGCCTCAATGTGTTAATGAATCGCGCCTGACTATAGGACACGAGGTGATGCGGCTCGCCAGCGGGAATGCCTGCCTTCTCGCGCGCGATTTCGACCGCGCGCGCCATCCCGCCGACATCGTCGATGAGACCGCCCGCCTTCGCCGCGGTTCCGCTCCATACCCGGCCGCGCGCGAGGTTCTCGGCCGCCTCCGCATCGAGCTTGCGCCCTTCCGCGACTTTGCGCGTGAAGTTGCCGTACATATGCCCGATGACGCCGTCGAGCTGATGAAGCTCGGCTTCGCTCATCGGACGGGTTGCCGACATCGCATCGCTCACCGAATGGCTCTTGATCGATTCGAGCCTGACGCCGAATTGATCCATCAGCGAGGAGAGATCGAATTTCGCGTAGACGATGCCGATCGATCCAGTAATGGTGGAAGGCTCCGCGACAATCGCATCGGCGCCCATCGCGACGTAATAACCGCCGGAACCCGCCACATCGCCCATCGACACGACGACAGGTTTGCCCCTGCCCTGCGCGGCGCGCACCGCGCGCCACACCAGATCGGATCCGACCGCGGAACCGCCCGGCGAGTTGACGCGGAACACGATCGCCTCGACATTCTCATCACGCGAGGCGCGTTCAATTTGTGCGCCGGTAGTTTCAGGGCTGATGAAGTCTCCGGTCATCGACGGATCGCCGGCAACGACCGGCCCAACACCGCATACCACCGCGATGCGATGACCCTCGCGCCCCTCGCCCACATACGTCGCGTGGCGCAGATAGCGCGCGAGGCCAACGAATTTCTTACGTTTGCCCTCGGGATCGAATTCGGCTCGCACGTCTTCGGCGTAACCTTCACGATCGATGAGACCGGCGCCGCGCGCATCGCGCGCCGTCATGAATCCGAGACCCACCACTTCGGCGGCCTTCTCTGCGGAGAGTTTGCGCGCCTGCCCGATGCGTTCGGTCAGCACCTGGCGCCAATCACCGACCACCGCTTCGAGGCTCTCCCGCAGTGGCGCCGACATGCTGTCGCGGTTAAACATCTCGGCCGCGCCCTTATACTCCTTGTACTGCAGCGTCTGCACCTGGATGTGCAGCTTGTCGAGTGCGCGCCGAAGAAACATTCCACCGGCGGATACACCGAGCATCGCGATCATCGTATCCGGGTTGCAAATCACTTCGTCCGCCGCGGACGCGACGAGATAGTCGCGCATGCCCGCGATGTCGCTATCCAATATTGCGATGACGCGCTTGCCGGATTGACGTACGCCGCGGATCAGCTGATGGAGTTCTTCCGCCGTCGCAAGCCCGTTGTCGAGGCCGGCGACTTCCACCATCAATGCCCGGATGGTCGGGTCGTGGCGAACCTCTTCGAGCGCGTAGCGCAAATGCGATAGCGCCGGAAATCCGCGTCCGCGAATCTGATCGATGACCGATCGATGCGGCTCCTCGGGCAGCGCGCCGCTCAACCGGATGGTCAGAATGGCATCGCGCGGCACTCGCGCGGGCCGGATCACGAAGATGAAGAACGCCGCCGCGAGTGCGACCGCCGCGGCCAGGAGCGCGACGCCAAGCGAAATGTGACCGAAGTAAAACGATCCCGCCGCGAGCGCGAGCAGAATCGCGCAGTAGATCGCGACGCGGACGATGCGGGGTGCAAAGATTCGTGCGAGGGCTGATTTACTCATTCGAGTCCTGTGGGCTGATGCCGGCGCCAAATGCTTACGATTGATACTTGCGTTGTTGCTCAAATACATTAGCTCGTTCCGATGCTCAGGTCTTTCCTCGCAATCCTCGCGGCGGCGATCGTTCTCGCCCTCGGTGTCATCGGTTGCTCGACGCGGCAGATCAAACCAACCCTTCCGGCGGTCAACGTCCGGACTGCCACCATGAACATCACGCCGGGTGTCGAGGTGCTGACGCGGGTCGCGCTTCCCGACGGCTTCGTGCCGTCACCGGACTATCCGCCGATGTGGTTGCAGTCGGGACAGGAAGTCGCGGTCATCGGCAGCCAAAACGGACGAGCCGTCGTGATGGGCTATGGCGGCAGCGGTTATCGCAGCGCGCGCGTCATCGCGCAGGACGGCGGCATCGGCGCACCCAACGGCAAGTTGATCGATTTCGCAGCGAATCCCGATGGCATGGTGCTCGCGCTCGCCGTGGTGAAGGCGGACCCGGCACGCCTCGACGTAGTCACGCGCGACGTCATCTCGGCCGGCGCAGCGAACCCGGTCTCCAGCTTCGATGGTGATTTCGATAGCGCGAGCATCGGATGGCTCGGCGACTTCACCATTGGGCTGGCGCTACGCGCGCACACCGCCGACGAACCGCCGCGCGATCGCCTCGGCATCATGCCGGTACCGCAGCCGCCCTCCGGCGCCTCGAGCGGGCTCTACACGATCAATGTGAGCGGCGCGGTGACAACGGGATATCTGAAACTGAACTGCAAGATGTCGCGGCTTAGCTGGTCACCCGATGGCTTCGTCGCGATTGGTTCGGGCGATGCTAATGCGCCGCCGATCATTGTCGACCGCGGCAAGGAATCGTGCGTTCGTCTCAACGCGAAGGCGCCAGTCCGCGTCCTCGATTGGCAACACGACTCGAAAGCGTTTCTATTTGAGGAATTCGGCGGACCGCAGGGCACCGGCGCATACCGCTACGATCTGGAAAACATGCGCGCCCGCCTGGTCGCGATTTCATCGGGCGCCGCAGCATTCGTCGGCAACGATCAAGCGCTCGCGCTCGGGAGCGCCGGACTGACGTTTCGAGCCGCACGATCCGCGCCCGATGCCCCGATCCGGGCCGAAGTCGCCCTTTCCAATCCCAACGGCAGCGAGACCGAGGTCGAGTCGTTGGGCTTCGACACCACGCCCGCGATGCTGGCCGCGAGTACGATGACGTATGCGCGCGCGACCGATGCCGCCGCGATTGCGACATTCAGTCCCTCGCCCGCGGGCCCGATACGCAAGCTGGTAATTTATTCGGTGGCGCCGAAGCGCAAATTTCTGGTCGCATATGGACCGCCGCGCGGAGCGATCGCGATGAGCTGGTCGCCGCGCGGGCGCTATCTCGCGATCGCCGATGGCGACGTGACGGCGGCCGCCCTCACCATCATGATGCCGCCGCGCTAACGCGATCGCCATTCACATTGTACGGCCGGCGGGGTTTTAGTATCCGACCGGCCGGCGAGGAAGAAAGATGGATATTGGAACGCAGAGTCAGAAAGCCGAAACCTTTCGCAAACTGCACGATCGCGCGAAGATTCTCGTGCTTCCCAACGCGTGGGACGCCGCAAGCGCGAAGATTTTCGAGGCGGTGGGTTTTCCCGCCATCGCCACCACCAGTTCGGGCGTCGCCAATTCGCTCGGCTATCCCGATGGCGAAGCGGTTTCTCGCGAGGAGATGCTCGCGGCAATCGCACGCATCGCACGCGCGCTCGAAGTGCCGCTCAGCGCCGATATCGAATCGGGTTACGCGACCGAGCTGGAAGATCTCCAGGCCACCATTCGCGCGGTCATCGATGCGGGCGCGGTCGGCATCAACCTCGAAGACGGGATGCACGACGGATCGCATAAGCTTTTCCCGATTGATACCGCGGTCGCGCGCATCAAAGCGGTTCGCGCAGTGGCCGATTCGATCGGCGTCCCGCTCGTGATAAATGCGCGCACCGATGTTTTCCTGCATGCGATCGGCGAGAAGTCCACCCGCTTCGAGCATACGGTCACTCGCGCAAATGCCTATTTATCCGCCGGCGCCGACTGCGCGTTCGTTCCAGGGCCGTCGGATGCCGAGACGATTGGAAAGCTTGCCGCCGCCATCAAAGGACCGATCAACGTGATGGTGCTGCCCGGAATGCCCAGCGCGCCGGAACTTCAGAAGCTCGGCGTCGCGCGGGTCAGTATGGGTGGCGGGCCAGCGCGAGCGGCGCTGACCACGACTCGTCGCATCGCGGAGGAATTGTTTCGCGACGGAACTTACTCGGGATTCACCTCCGACATCATCAGCCATATGGAGATGAACCAGCTGCTGATAAGGAGAAGCTGAAGCAACCGCGCATCGG
>DATGKG010000074.1:0-8289 GCA_035294805.1 Binataceae bacterium (SeqCode)
CCACACCGTGAACGCCACGAACAGCCCAGCCAGGACGAGAAAGATGATGTCGTACACGTCCTTCGCCTGATGCTCATAGATGATCATTGTGCTGATCGCGCCGGGACCCGCCAGCAGCGGTATGCCCAGCGGTACGACCGCAGGGTCGTCCTTCTCCACACCTTCCTGCATCTCCTCGGGTGTGCCGTGGGTTCGGCTCACGCGCGCATTCAGCATCGAGATCGCCATCAGCAGGATGAGGATTCCGCCGCCGACTCGAAACGACGCGATGCTGATACCGAATAGCCGCAGCAGCGGCTGTCCGAGAAATATCGAGCTCACCAGGACGGTTGCTACGGTCAGCGCCGTGACCGATGCGATGCGTTTGCGATCCTGCGCGGTATTGCCGGCGGTCAAAGTAATGAATATCGGAATCGCGGCGATCGGGTCGGCGATCACAAACAGCGCCGTCGCGATCTCCGCGCTGGTTCTCCAGTCCTGCATTTGAATGACTAGACCTCAGTTCTTCGGCGATTGCCAAATCGCCGCGAGTCGAGATAACCAGCATAGTTCGGGAGGAGAGTCATGCGAGTACAGGTTGGCGATGGACGGCTGTTCTTCGATGTCGAAGGCGCGAAGCTGGTGACCGATGGTCCGAAGATGCGCGAACGCCCCACTCTGCTTTTGCTGCACGGCGGACCGGGATTCGATCACTCGACATTCAAGCCGCATCTGAGCCCGCTTGCCGAGGTTGCGCAGGTCATTTACCTCGATCATCGCAGCAACGGGCGCAGCGATCGCACGCCGCCCGATCGATGGACGCTCGCGCACTGGGCCGACGACGTTCGCGCATTCTGCGAAGCACTCGAAATCGAGAAGCCCATCGTGATGGGCACCTCGTTCGGAGGTTTCGTCGCGTTGAGCTACGGCACGCGGCATCCGGATCATCCCGGCAAACTGATCTTCTGTACGACCTCGGCGAAGTGGCGTCTGCCGCGGGTGCTCGACGCCTTCGAACGCATCGGCGGCGCGCAAGCGCGTGCCGCGGCAAAGAACTATTGGGAAAGTCCCGGCAGCGAAACGATGGCTGCTTACATTCGCGACTGCTTCCCGCTTTACAATCGCAATAGGCGCGGTAATGAATCTATAACACGCAGCGTGATGAATACTGAACTTATGACGGAGTTTCCGCGCACCCAGCAGAGCAACTTCGATTTTTTGCCGGACTTGCGACGCATCAAATGTCCGACGCTGGTGCTCGGTGGCGAGGACGACCCCATCACGCCGATCGAGGATTCGGAAGACATCGCCGCGGCGATCCCCAAGGATTTGGTGCGCTTCGAGCGCTTTCCCGCGACCGGTCACGGTATCGTCAATGACGCGCCGGAGCGTTTTATCGAGGTGCTGAAGGACTTCGTAAACGGCTGAAATCACGGCTGCGCCACGGGGTTTAATGGAACCTCGCCCACCGATATCATCGTGGCACGGCGCGCGCTGAATGGGGCAATATTCGCACGCGCCCGCGTCGATGCAAGATTCGCTCAATCATCAGGTGGACGGGCCGCCTCGCACCCCGAAGCGCATCCTGATCATTCTCACGGGTGCCATTGGCGATGTGGTCCGCGCGTTGCCGCTGCTTGGAAGAATTCGCCGGGGCTTTCCAGACGCGCACATCGGATGGGCCATCGAGCCCAAATCGGCGGCGATTCTCGAGCAGCATCCGTGGCTCAACGAGACGATACTTTATGATCGCAATCACGCGCCGTGGTCGTTCGTTCCATTCCTCAAACGGGTGCGCGACGGTCGCTTCGACCTCACCATCGATCTACAGCGTCATCTGAAGAGCGGGATCGTTTCGCTGGTTTCAGGCGCGCGCGATCGCATCGGATTCAGCGCCGCGAACACCAAGGAATTCAATCATCGATTCTCGACACGCTGCATCGCATCTCAACCGGAGATGCGGCTCAAGCTGATACAGTACCAGGCATTCGGCGACGCGCTCGGATTGCCGCCCGTACCGATCGAATTTGGACTCTCGGCGACCCCGGCGGAGAGCGCGCGCGCTCGCGAACTTCTCAAGGGTGCGCCTGCGCCGCGCCTCGGGGTGATTCTCGGCTCCTCGTGGCCAAGCCGCGTCTACTTTCCGAAATCGATCGCCGCGGTCATTCGCGGCCTGTGCGATCAAAGTCAGGTCAATGGCGATGGCCCTGCGCTTTTCCCGGTGCTGCTCGGAGGCCCCGACGAAGCTGCACTGGCGGCCGATGTGATGCGTGAGTTGAACAGCATCGAGACGCTGAACCTCGCCGGCAAAACCTCGCTGCGCGATCTGATCGCGATTTTTTCCGAATGCGAGGTCGCGTTCGGACCGGACTCCGGCCCGATGCATATCGCCGCGGCGGTCGGATGCCCGATCGTGTCGCTATGGGGTGCGACTTCGCCGCAGCGCTCTGCGCCATGGGGTTTTGACGATCTCACGATCACCGGCGATATCGCCTGTCATCCGTGCTACCTGCGTACGTGCCCGGTTGGCCGCGAATGCATGCATCGCATCGCGCCGGAGGCGGTTATCGAAGCTTTGCGCCGCGCGCGGAAACGTGAACGGCATCATGACGAATCGCACCTCGACACCGTCGCTTCGAATGCAGGAGTCTCGCGATGAGTCTTGCGCCGGCGGTACGATTCGACCTCGCACCTTGGACCTTCGTCATTCCGGACAGCGCACGCGAACAATCTTCTTCCCTACAAAGTGGCCTGAACGACGATTTAATGGCGGCGCTGGAGGGGAGACTTGGGACCCCATTTCGCCGCTCGCGTCACGCGACGACCTGGAAAGTGCTCATCGCAGGGGCAAACGGCGAAACTACCAACGTTTTCGTCAAGCAGCTCGATGCCCCCCGCGGTCTCGTCGCGCGCGCAAAGGCGATGTCGCGCGCGAAGCGTTGCGAGCATGTCCTGCGCATCTGCGATAGTCTTCGCAGCCACGGTTTCGGCGTTCCGAGCGTTCTCCTGACGGGCGAGAATCGCGATACCGGCAGCGAGATAATCGTCACGAGCGAAGCGCCCGGCTTCATGGTGACTCGATGGATGAATCCTGTATATCGCAACGACGTGAATACCCGGCGACGCATTTTGCGCCGGCTAGGCGAGGAGGTGGCGCGACTGCACAAGAGCGGATATATCCACGGCGACCTCACCCCCTACAACGTCTTTGCGACCGACGATGTTCCGCCGACGATCACGTTCATCGATCACGAGGGTACCGAAAAAACTTCCGCCGCGAGCGTGAACGTCGCGCGGAGTCGAATGCGTAATCTGATGCAGCTCGGCCATTTCGATATTCCCGGCCTATCGGCGACCGACAAGCTGCGCGTCTTCGCGAGCTATGCCGCAGCGATCGGCTGGTCCAAACGAGCTGCGCGGCAATCGCTTCTGCGTCTGGCGAAAATGATCGAGCGGCGGCGCAAACGGGATCGCCTGATCGAGCGTCGCGCACCACGAACTGAGATAATCGCCGGGCGGCGCGCCGTGCGAGGCTGATGGCTGAACCGGTAAAAATTTCCGTCGTAATTCCCGTTTATAACGAGGTCAAGACCATTGGCGAGGTCATCAACCGCGTGCTCAATTGCGGCTTCGATACCGAAGTGATCGTGGTTGACGACGCCTCGACCGATGGCACCCGCGAATTTCTGCAAAACTTTCACCACGAGAAGGTCCGGCTCTTTTATCATTCGAGGAATCGCGGCAAGGGCGCGGCGCTGCGGATGGGATTCGCGGCCGCCAGCCATCCTTATGTTTTCGTGCAGGACGCCGACCTCGAATACGACCCAAGTGATTATCATGTGATGATCAAGCCGCTGCTCGACGGGCGCGCCGACATGGTCTACGGCTCGCGCTTCCTGGGCGGACCGCATCGCGTGTTGCTGTACTGGCATTACCTCGGTAACCAAATCATCACCCTAATCTCCAATATCGTGAGCGATATGAACCTCAGCGACATGGAAACCGGGATGAAGGCGTTCGCCCGCGACAAGTTGCTGCAGCTTCGGCTCAGCGCGAATCGCTTCACCTTCGAACCCGAGATCACCGTCAAGGCCGCGCGAGCGCGCTGGCGAATCTACGAGGTTCCCATCTCGTATTCAGGGCGCACCTACGACGAAGGCAAAAAGATCGGTTGGCGCGACGCCTTCACGGCAATCTGCGCGATCTTTTATTACCGGTTCATCGATTGACGCGGAGAACATTGCGAGGTGGGTTTAGCCATTAAAATGTCCTCCAAGTCTCAGGATGCGCGCGAGCCCCGCGCCGATTCGCCGCTGCGTGTGCTCGGAGTCGATCCTGAGCTTGGCTTCGCAGGAGGCGAAACCCAGGTGCTCGGTCTGACGCTCGGGCTTTTGCGCAATGGGCATCGCGCCGAACTGGCCTGCGATCCTCGTGGGCAGCTCTACGAGCGCGCCCGACGCGAGAGCGTCGAATGTCATCCGCTCGCGATTCACAGTGCGATCGATTTCGCCGCGGGCCTGCGCCTGCGCGCGCTGCTGACGGGCGCCCGCTATGACGTGGTGCATTTTCACACCTCGCGTGCACATTCGATGGCGCCGTTCGCGAGAGGTCATGCCGATGCGCTCATCGTCACGCGGCGGATGGACTATCGCCCCAACCGGCTGTTCGCGCCCTATCTATACAATCGTGCGGTCGACGCGGTCGCAGCGATTTCGCATCGGGTCGCCGACGCGCTGGGCGAGGCCGGCGTCGCCCGCGATCATCTGCGTATCATTGCGTCGGGGGTGGACTGCGAGCATTTTCGTCCGGCGAGCTCGTCTGAACGCGAAACCGCGCGCGCTCGCCTGGATATCGCCACAGGAGACTTCTTCGTCGGCACGGTCGGCGCGCTCGAGGGGCGCAAAGGCCATCGATATTTATTGCAAGCAATTGCGCGTCTGAAGCGCGACCGCGGAGCTAGGTCGCGAATCAAATGCGCGATCGCCGGCGCCGGAGCGATGCGCGATGACCTGGCGCACCTCGCGCGGGAATTGGGAATCGCCAACGACACTCTCTTCTTAGGTATGGTTGGCGATACGCGTCAGCTACTTGATGCACTCGACCTTTTCGTGTTTCCCTCGCTCCAGGAAGGTCTCGGGGTAGCATTGCTCGAGGCGATGGCGTGTGGTTTGCCCGTCGTCGCAACGCGGGCCGGCGGCATAGTCGATGCCGTCGAAGACCATCAAAACGGTCTCCTGGTATCGCCGTGCGACGCCGCCGCGATCGCTGCGGCGATTGTGGACCTCGAGAACGATGCCTCGTGGCGAGCGCGCCTGGGAAGCGCCGCACGTGCGCGAATAGCCGAGAACTTTTCGATGGATACGATGACGCAGAAGACCATCGATCTATATCGTGCCTGCCTGATGCGGCGGGCTCGGAATGCGGAAGAGGTCAGGCATTAGATGCGCAGTATGACGGGATTCGGACGTGCTCATTTAGAGCGCGACGGCGTACGAGTAGTCGCAGAAATTCGCGCGCTCAATCAGCGCTTCTTCGAATTGAAGCTCAGCTTGCCGCGCGGATGGGGCGAGCATGAGGCGCAAGTGCGCAAGATGGTGCAGTCCACCGTTTCGCGTGGCCGGGTCGAGGTCTTCATGCGCTACAGCGCGACCAAGGCGCCGGCGGTCAAATTACAGGTCAACGAGAAGCTCGCAAAGCTCTACATCACCGAGCTGCGCCGATTGGGAAAACAGCTGAACCTCAACGGCCGGCTGGGCCTGGAAACCATCATGCAGCGGCCGGAAATTTTCCACGTCATCGAAGATGAAGATGATCAGATTCAGCATGGCGTAAAGCTGGGCTTCGAGGCACTCCATCAAGCGCTGAATAAGCTCGAGGCCGAACGCTTGCGCGAGGGCAACAGCCTCAAGCGCGATTTCGCGCGCCGCATCAAGAAGATCATCGCGGCGATGCCGAAAATCGAAAAGCTTTCGGTTGATACCCGCGCGGAAATGCTAATCGGCTTTCAGGCGCGGGTGAAGGAGCTGCTCGCCGAATTGCCGCTAAACGAAAAGCGCCTTTACGAAGAAGCGGCCGGCGTCGCGCAACGCGGCGATATCACCGAGGAGCTGACCCGTCTGCGCATCCATCTGGATGCGCTCAAGGAGCTGCTCGATCGCAGCGATCCGGTAGGAAAATCGATCGAGTTCCTGCTGCAGGAGATCAATCGCGAGGTTAACACGATGGGCTCCAAGTCGCAGAACGCGGGCCTGTCCCAGCTAACCGTCGAGGTCAAGGGCGAAGCGGAGAAGATGCGCGAGCAGGTGCAAAACGTCGAATGAAGCGGGGGATCAAGACCACTTTCCGTAAAGAAGCGCAATTGCTACATCGGCGCCGTTCGTATTAGTGTCTTTAATGACGGATTTGCCCCCAAGACGCGGTATAGTTTTTATACTCTCTGCTCCATCCGGGGCGGGGAAGACGACTATCTGGCGCGCCGCGTTGCTTGCCATGCCCGAGATCGAATTCTCGGTCTCGCTGACAACACGAAAACCACGCGGCGGCGAGGTCAATGGAAAAGACTATCACTTCGTGAGCGAGGATGAGTTTATACGCAGGCGAGAGGCCGGCGAACTCGCCGAATGGTCGCATCATTTTGCTGCGTCCTACGGCACACCCAAGACGCCGCTGGACCGCGCGATAGCAGCCGGACGCGACATTCTGCTCGATATCGAGATTAGCGGCGCGCGGCAAATCCGGACCAGCTATCCCGACGATTCGGTGGCCGTCTTCGTGCTTCCGCCCAGTCCTGAAGAGCTGCTCGAACGTCTGCGCAAGCGCGGCGCCGAGGACGAGGCGGAAATTCAACGCCGCCTCAATCGCGCGCGCGAAGAAACCGCAGCGCTACCGCAATATGATTATCTGATCGTCAACGACAATGTCGGCGCCTCCGTCGAACTCTTTGGCTCCATCGTCAACGCTGAGCGCGCGCGCGTCGCGCGGCTCCCGCGAGGATTCGCACCGTGGAAGAGCTAGTTCCACAGAGCGAGCCGCACCAACTCGACGAGCTGCTGCATCGGGTGGTGGCCTACAATCCCGACGCCGACCTCGCTGTGATCCGTCGCGCGTATGACTATTCGGCGCGGATGCATGGTGAGCAGAAGCGCGAGTCCGGCGAACCCTACGTCACGCATCCGTTGAACGTCGCGCTCATCGCCACTCAACTCAAGCTCGACGTTCCATCGATCGTGACGGCGCTGCTTCACGATGTGGTCGAAGATACCTCCACCTCGCTTCAGGAAGTGGAGACTTTTTTCGGCGCCGAAGTCGCGCGCCTGGTCGACGGCGTCACCAAGGTATCGAAGATCACCTTCTCCAGCCGCGCCGAAAAGCAGGCGGAAAATTTCCGCAAGATGATAATCGCGATGGCGCAGGACATTCGCGTCGTCATGATCAAGCTGGCCGATCGCCTGCACAACATGCGCACGCTGGCCGCGCTGAACCCCGACCGGCAGACGGAGATTTCGCGCGAAACCCTGGAAATCTACGCGCCCATCGCGCATCGGCTCGGAATCTACTGGATGAAGTCGGAACTCGAGGACAACGCGTTTCGCTACGTCAACCGGGGCGCCTACTCGAACCTCAAAACCTTTGTCGCCAGCAAGCGCGCCGAGCGCGAGGAGTATATCCGCGCCGTCATCGATATTCTGTCGCGCCGGCTCGAAGAGTCAGGCGTTACCGCCGAAGTTACCGGGCGCCCGAAGCATTTCTACTCGATTCATTCGAAGATGCAGGAAGAGGGACTGACCTTCGACGAAATCTACGACCTCGTCGCATTCCGCATCATCGTCGGTTCGGTGCGCGAATGTTATGAGGCGCTCGGCGTGGTCCATGCAAACTGGAAACCGGTGCCCGGCCGCTTCAAGGATTACATCGCGCTGCCCAAGCCCAACATGTATCAGTCGCTGCACACCACCGTGATTGGTCCGCGCGGCCAGCGCATGGAAGTTCAGATTCGCACGCGCGAGATGCATCGCGTGGCCGAGGAAGGTATCGCGGCGCACTGGACCTACAAGCAGGGAGCGTCGCCCGAGCAGCGCGACACCGAGCGCTTCGCATGGCTGCGGCGGCTGGTCGAATGGCAACAGAACCTGAAAGATCCGCAGGAATTTCTTTCTACCGTTCGCGACGATCTGTTTCCCGAGGAGGTCTTCGTCTTCACGCCGAAAGGTGACGTGCTCGATTTTCCCAAGGGCGCCAGCGTGATCGATTTCGCGTACCGGATTCATTCCGGCGTCGGCAATCATCTGTCGGGCGCGCGCATCAACGGCC
>DATGKG010000075.1:0-5901 GCA_035294805.1 Binataceae bacterium (SeqCode)
CAGTTGAGGATTTCCTGCTGGCCGCTCGCCTCGACTGCGGATGCCGGATAATTGCGCCACGCGTCATAGTTGCCCGCGCGCAAGGCCTCGAACAGGGTGCGATCGGCGGGCGTATCCGGATAGAGGTAGTGATTCTTTTCGGTAAGAAACGCGTGCGACCATCCCGACGAAGCCAGCAGCGCGACTCGCCACGGACTCGCCGCCAAGATGCGGGCCGTCGCCGCGCCGAGGTCGAACAATCGCCGCGGCGTCGGCGCGGGCGGATCGAATTGCGCCTCGGTGGGCGCGTTCTCGAACATCGGCAGCCCCCCGCGCTGCGCGATCACCTTGCGACCGTAACAATTTATCGCGAAGGGAATAATCGGATAGGAAAATCCCTGCCGGTCGTAGTCGAGATACAGCATCGCGTTGGCGAACGCGTGACCGAGCGGATGATGCAAGGGCTTATAGGAATACGCGGTATCGAAGCCCGCCTCGATCAAGCCGCGCGCCAGATACTTGGCAGCGGCGACATTGCCCGGCGAGTGATGCTTCTTGTCCGCCGGCTCATTCCAGATGTTGTTGGGCATCGCGCCGTATTGGAAAGACTCGTGCGCATAGATGCAGTAGGGAGGAACCACGTCCTCGCGGAAATTTTCGTACTGATCGTCGCCCCAGATGACGATGAAGTCGGGGTGGAACTCGTCGATTTGGGCGCGCGTCCTGCGCAGCGATTGCCGCAACTGCTCGCGATGAGCGCGCGCGGCGGCGAAACCTTCGTCGGTGCTCCATTCCTTGCGCATCGCGTCGGGCCAATTTTCGGAGTGACGCAATTTTTCCGGCAGATGCGGATTCTCGAGCATCCGTTTCAGAATCCACGACATCGACTCGTCGCGTCCGGAGAGAGGTGGATAGTGCGTAATGCCAACCGCAAGGATGTCAGCCATCGGAAGGTCCTCCTGCGCTGGATGCGCGCGCGCCGTGCAGAATTCTCCGATCGTATAGCGCTGCAACGCGTTCCTTTGAATAGCCGAGTACGTCGGCCAGCACCGCGGCGCTGTCGGCGCCGAGCACGGGCACATAGTTTCGTGCCCTGACGTTGCTGTTTTTAAGCTTAAACGCGGAATTGGGAACCTTCAGCGGTCCCGCGCCGTCGTCGATTATCTCGAAGCTGCCGTGCTCCGCCAGATGCGGCTGTTGAAGCGTCTCGCGCATCGTGGAGTAGCGTGCGCAAGGAACGTCGCCCTCAGTGAGTATGGCTTCGCACTCGGCGGCACTTTTGTTCGAAGCCCAGTCATCGAGCATCGACATCATGGCGGACCAGTTCTCGCCGCGGCCTTTGGCAGTGCCAAAGCGAGGATCGCTCGCATACTCAGGATGCCCGATCGCTTTCCATAGCGCGGCGAAGTTGTTGGGCTTGACCGCCGCGATCATAATGAAGCCGTCCTTCGCGCGCGTCGGCTGGAAAGTATTCACCTTCCTCGGCTGCGGAAACTGCGCCTCCTGGAACTCGTAGGTCGGCATGCTGAGCATGCCGTCCATCATCGCCAGATCGATGTAGTCTCCGCGTCCGGTGCGTTCGCGCCCGAGCAGCGCGGTCTGAATCGCGCCGAAAGCATAAGTGCCTCCGAGCACGTCACCCACCATGATGCCGGTGTTGAGCGGCCGCTCCAGCCCGTTCTGATATCCGAGGTTAACCAGGTCGAAGCCGCTGGCCGCATGCAACATCGGCGCGTAGGCGCTGCGCTTCGCCCACGGACCGGTCTGGCCGAATCCCGAGATCGAGCAGTACACGATGCGCGGATTGAGCTTCTCGAAGGTTGGGTAATCGAGACCGAGCCGTGCCATCACACCGGGCCGGTAGTTCTCCACCACCACATCGCATTTCGCGGCAAGCGCGCGCATCAGCTGCTGCGCTTCCGCTTGCCGTAGGTCGATCGCGAGACTCTTCTTCCCGCAATTCAGCGAAGCGAAATACGCACTCTTGCCGGACCGAAGCGGCGGCTGAATCCGAATGAAATCGCCTTCGGGCGGTTCGATCTTGAAGACTTCGGCGCCGAGGTCCGCGAGCAGGCGCGTGCAATACGGCCCCGACACGATGGTCGTGAAATCAAGGACCCGGACGCCGGCCAGGATATCGTTATCCATTGGCCGCCTCGACGCGATCCTTTTCCTTCGCCAGCGAGAGATAGTGGCGATTGAGGCGTTCCAGATGCTGTTCCATCTCGGCCACCGCCGCGTCGATCTCGCGCGCCTCGAAGTGCTTCATGAAACGGTGCCGCGAGGGCAACACCCATCGATTGTGCTGTTGGCCGATCGCGCGAATGAAGTGCTGCATCACGTCGATCAGCGCCTCCATCACGATGACCATGACGGGATTTTTCGTGGCGCGCGCGAGAATGCGATGGAAATCGAGATGGATGGCGGCCTGATCGTAAAAGTTGATCTTCTCGCTAGCCGCGCGTTCCGCCGCCGCGATATTAGCATTGAGTGCCTCGATATCTTCCGCAGTCGCGCGCTCGCACGCCGCGCGCACCGCTATCGATTCGATCAGCACGCGAGCCTCAGTCAGATGCTCGGGCTGGATCGCGCCGAGATGAAACATATCGCGCAGCCCGGTAATGATGGCGTCGCCGGTGCTCTCGCGCACGAAGGCGCCGCCGGTCGCGCCCTTTTGCAGACGCAGTAGGCCGGCGTTTTCCAGCGATCGGAGCGCCTCGCGCAGGGTGTTGCGCGAAACGCCAAACTGCTCGGCCATAGCACGTTCGGCCGGCAGCCGATCGCCCGGGCGCAAGCGCCGACTGACTAGCTCGGTGCGAATCTGATCGGCGATCTCCTCGAACGCGCGCGAAGTTTTGATGGGCCGGAACTCGATGCGGCCGTTGGCGCGCGATTCGGCGCGAACCTTGTCACGATGCATCGCGGCGGCGCGCGCAGCCTCGTCGCGCTTGACATTCGTCTTTCTCATGTGCTCCATTGGTTCAACCATTGAATCCTGAGCCGACACCGCCAAAATGTCAAGCGCTAATAAGCGTTAAACAAGGCTTCGATTCATTCTCCCCTGGAGGACCTGAAAATTGATCTCTTTTGAATTGACCGAGGAACAAAAGCTCGCGCAGTCGATGGTGCAGGAGCTGGCCGCCAACACCTTGCGGCCGGCGGCGCGCGATGCCGACGATCGCGAGGCGATGCCGGATTCGCTCCTCAGCGAGATTTGGTCGACCGGGATCGTCCAGTCCCAAGCATCCACGGATTCCGATGCTGCGAGTTCCTCCGCGACGCTGAATGCGATTCTTCTCGAAGAGCTGGCCGTCGCCGATGCTGCCTTCGCGATCGCAGCCGCCGCGCCGATCGGATTTCTGAGCGCGATCGCCGCGCAAGGCTCATCCGCGCAGAAGAAGAATCTGCTACCTCTTTTCGGCGGCGACAAGTATCGATGTGCAGGCATCGCGATCATGGAGCCGGACTTCGCTTTCGATGTTTCCTCGATTCGCACCACGGCGAACAAGACGCGCGATGGCTATCGTCTTAGCGGCATCAAAGGATTGGTTCCGCTGGCGGGACGATGCAGTCACTTCCTCGTCGTCGCTCGATGCGATGGTGCGCTCGACGCGTTCATCGTCGATCGCAATGCCAAAGGGGTGACCGTAGGCGAGAAGAAAATGAATATCGGGCTTCGCGCGCTAGAGACCGCCACTGTAAGTTTCAACGACGTCGAGCTGAGCATCAGCGCCCGCCTCGGCGAGTCCGCGGGATGCGATGTTCAACGCATCATCGATTCCTCGCGCACTGCGATTTCCGCAATCCTGACCGGCATCAGCCGCGGCGTAATGGAATTCGTCATCCCGTACCTCAAGGAGCGGGTCGTGCATGGCGCACCGCTCGCGCAAAAACAGGTCATCGCATTTCGGCTCGCCGACATGCGCATCGAAACCGACGCGATGCGATGGATGACGTGGAAGGCGGCCTCGATTCTCGAGCACGGCGGCGACGCCATCAAGCAGTCACAACTCGCATACACTTACAATGGCGAGCAGGCGATGTGGATCGCAGATGAAGGCGTGCAGATGATGGGCGGTCATGGATACCTGCGCGATAACCCGGTCGAGATGTGGTATCGCAACGCGCGCAGCCTCTCGGTGATGGAAGGCGCGGTCGGCGTCTAAGACTCGGCAAAAAAGGAACATAGAAGATGATCGACTTCGAACTTACTGAGGCGGACAAGAAAGTTCTCGCGGCTGCGCACGAGCAGGCGCTGATCGGACGACGCTACGCAGCTTACTACGACAAGCACGAAGACGAGCTTCCTCCGGAGCAATTTCCCGAGGCGAAGGATCATCCGAGCATGGTCCGCGTTGCCGAAGAAGGAGTGATCGGAAGCAGTGGCGCGAGAATCCTCCATACTCTGGTGATGCTCGAAGGCTCGTGGGGCGGAATGAGTCTCCAGCGCAGCCGATGGGGACTTGGCAACACCGTTCTCGAAACGGTTGCCACTCCCGAGCAGATCGAAAAGTGGAAGAACTACACGATCTCGATCGCGATTACCGAACCGAGCGCCGGATCGGATCCCGCGAACATCCGAACCACCGCGACATTCGATCGCGAGACTGACGAATGGGTCCTCAACGGCGAGAAAATCTTCATCTCGCAGGCGCAGTCTGCCGATGCCGCGATGGTGTTTTCGCGGTTCATGGCGCCGGATGGAACCCGCGGCATGACAACCTTCCTGGTTGAGAAGGGAACTCCCGGCTTCACCATCGGTCCGCAGCTCAAGAAGCTCGGCATTCGCGGACACGATACCTGCAATCTGCTGTTCGAGAATTGCCGCCTCCCCGAGTTCAACCATATCAAGGGCGATTTCAAATCCACGATGTCGGTCTTCAACGACTCGCGCCCGATGGTGGCGGCGACGGCGCTGGGCGTGGCACGCGCGGCGCTCGATTTCACGCGCGAGAAGCTGTCCGAACGCGGCATCGAAATCGATTATCGATCGGGCGCGCGAAGCCGCTCAGCGATCGCCGACAAGTTCCTTCGCCTCGAAGCGATTCACGAAGCCGCGCTGCTGACAGTGATGCGCTCGAAGTGGCTCGAGCAACAGAACGTACCGCCCAAGGTTGAAGCCTCGATCGCGAAAGCGGCCGGCGGCAAGGCCGCGCGGAAGATTACCCAAGGATGCATCGAAATACTCGGTCCCGAAGCGCTTTCCGAAGAGCATCTTCTGGATCGATGTTTCCGGGACGGCCGCATATTCGATATCTACGAGGGCGCCGGCGAGATTCAGCGACTCATCATCGCGCGATCGATTCTGGGCTATACGAGTCGCGATCTCCGTTAGCGACGGGGTTCTATGCCCTCAGAAACTTAGCCACGTGATCGGAAACAAGCTGACGCTGCTCGATCTGCGGCACGTGGCCGGCTTTTTCGATCATCTGAACGCGCGCCTTTGGAATCAAAGCGGCGAATTCTGCCGCGTAAGTTGCCGGCACGAGCGCATCCTGCGCGCCCCACAGCACGAGCGTGTCAGCTTTGATTCGTCGCAAGCGTCGCTTCAGTCCGCGCTCCGGAATTGGATGGATGAAATGCGCGGTGCTGGCTAGCGCTCCGAAGCGCTGCACCAGCGCGGTGTTCATAGCATCGCGCTCGGTCGGCATCGCGAGCTTGGCGGCGACTTCCGGCTTGGCCGGATCGTTGAACAGCAGCTTCACGAGGTTGGCCGGAGAAACCAGCAGATGGTCGCGGACCGGGGCGTCATCGCGCCACAGTCCCATCGCATCGATCAGCACCAGCTTGCCGACTCGATCGCGGAAGGTAGCGGCGTACTCCGCGGCCACCATCCCACCGAACGAATGACCGATGAGATCGACGCGCTCGAGACCGAGCCGGTCAAACAGGTCGTCGTAGTACAGGAGCAGATCAGGAATC
>DATGKG010000076.1:0-7323 GCA_035294805.1 Binataceae bacterium (SeqCode)
ATTCTAAATCTTCCTAAGCCAAAAGTATTTGGTTTTCGCTTGTTGCAGCGGGGCACACCCAACAAGACGCAATATTGAGTTATTTAGCATCTTTAGCACTATGAACGTGGTGACTAGTATGCTACAACTTTCGTTATCAAGTTGGCGCATAAAATTACTATATTGACTATACGAGTGGTTTGAGACATTAAACAGATTGAGCGCAAAATTATGGCTCCTTCCCGAACTCAAGTCGCGGTCATTGGTGCAGGACCCTATGGGCTTGCAGCGGCGGCTCATCTGCGGGGGCGAGGCGTCGAAACCATGGTCTTCGGCCAGCCGATGGAGTTCTGGGAACAGCAAATGCCCAAGGGGATGCTGCTCCGCTCGGCATGGTACGCTTGCGATATCTCGGATCCCGTCGGCAGCTCCAGACTCGAAGATTTCCGGACCAGTTCCCGGGAACAGTTCGCGGCGCCAGTGCCGCTCGATTCTTTCGTCCGTTATGGCCATTGGTTCCAGGACCGAATCGTTCCCGATCTCGATCGACGCAGGGTCGAACGCATCGAAAAGAACGGCGTGTTTCGCCTCCATATGGACGATGGCGAGACTCTAACCGCCGAACGCGTCGTGGTCGCAGCGGGAATTTCGCGCTTCGCCAATCGACCCCCGGAATTTTCCGGCCTCCCGAGCCAGCTCGCCTCGCACTCAAGCGAGCATCGCGACCTCACGAGGTTTCGGAGCCAGCGCGTTTTGGTCATCGGAGGAGGACAGAGCGCCTTCGAAGGGGCCGCGCTACTAAAGGAGAGCGGCGCCGAGGTTGAACTGGTGATGAGAGCGCCGGAGGTGCGATGGCTGCACGGCAGCGTGCAGATTCGAACCAACTTGGGCTTCATGCGGCGCCTGCTTTATCCGCCTACGGATGTCGGGCCGCCCGGCCTAAATCAACTGATAGCACGGCCTCATCTTTTCAGACTGTTGCCGCGCGCGCTGCAGACCAAATGGGCTTATCGCGCGATTCGGCCGGCTGCGGCGACGTGGCTGCGCCATCGGATGGACGGCGTGCGAATCACCGTCGGCCGCCATGTAACCCGCGCTGGCACCCGCGGTGATGTCGCTGAGATCGAGTTGGATGACGGCACGCATCGCGAGATCGATCACGTCGTGCTCGCTACCGGATATAAGGTCGATGTCTCGCGGTATGGATTTCTAAGTCCCGAGGTTCTCGACCGCTTGAAAGTGGATCAAGGATATCCGCGGCTCAGCCTCGGCCTCGAGTCCTCGATCGAAGGATTGCATTTCATGGGAGCGCCGGCGGCACGTAGCTTCGGTCCGCTGGTGCGATTTGTTTCGGGTACGGGTTATAGCGCTCGCGCATTGGCACATGCGATCTGTCGGCGCGTCCGAAGATAGCTGAGCGACGATAACCATCAAATTGATGGGGGCTATCGAACAGGATTGCCGAAACATCTAGAAATACCAGGCGCGGTGGTACTGGGAGGAGATTACCGCGCTCTTACAGTGGTGCGCAGCCTGGGCCGCCACGGTATCCCGGTATGGGTTCTGCCTGAGCAGCAGCGCATCGCCTCCAAATCGCGCTATGCACTCCGGGAAATTCCGCTGCCGCGCGGCGACGAGAACGCGCAAGTCGATTTTCTGCTCGCAATTGCCGAGCAGAGCGGCCTTGAAGGATGGACTCTCCTTCCGACCGAGGACCCTCATGCCGCGATGCTCGCGCGACATCGCTCGCGGCTCGAAGCCAAATTTAGACTCATCATCTCGCCATGGGACATAGTCGAGATAGCCTATGACAAGCGCGTGACCTACCGGGTGGCCGAACGACTAGGCGTCGCTTGCCCGGTTACACACTATCCGAAGACTCGCCATCAGCTAGACGGTCTTGAATGTACGTTTCCGGTCATCCTCAAGCCGGCTATCAAAGAGGGCATCAATCGGCTAACGCGCCAAAAGGCCTGGCGCATCGATGACCGCGCGTCATTACTTGCTCACTATGATGCTGCATGTGAACTGATCGATGCGGACTTGATTATGGTCCAGGAGCTGATTCCCGGCGGCGGCGAGGCACAGTTTTCCTATGGAGCACTCTGTATCGATGGGCATCCACTGGCCTCGATAGTTGCGCGCCGAAGCCGTCAATATCCTGTCGATTTTGGACGCTCGAGCTCATTCGTCGAAACTGTCAGCGCTCCCGAGGTGGAAGACATCGCGCGCAGGATGCTCCAGTCGATCCACTACACCGGTCTCATCGAGGCAGAGTTCAAATACGACCGGCGCGACAATCGCTACAAGCTGCTCGATCTGAATCCTCGCGTATGGGGATGGCATACCCTGGCGATGGCCGAAGCTCTCGACTTCCCGTACTTCGTGTGGCGTCTCGCGCAGCAGCTCGAAGTTCCGAACATTCGCGTCAGTCCCGGCCATCGATGGGTCCGAATGTCCACGGACGTGATGGCGGCCGCGCGCGAGATCATCAATGGCGACCTCTCAGCTGCATCCTATCTCCGGTCGCTTCGATCTCCGCTGCAGCACGCGATCTTCGCGACAGACGATTTGATGCCATTTCTACTGGAGATTCCGATGGTCTCAGTGGCGAAGCTCTTTGAACGACTTAGCGAACTAAGAGGTCACCCGCGAGCGCCATCGAAACCAATGAACGGTGCGTTGACTGATCGCACCGCTGACCCGGCCGGGCTCAAGCAGCTTCCGGTTACCTCCCAAGCCGAGCGAGCCCTGCCGACTGGAGGACACTAAGATGAAACGCGCCGGGACCGAAAACCCAATCGGACGGAGTACGCGAGATTCTCAAACCGACAACTCTGCGGACCGGATCTATCTATCCTGGTGTCTTTGCGAATCGGACCTTAAGACGGCTCTCAATCTGCTGCTCACCGCCAAAATTACGGTCCATAGAGCAGAGATTGTCCGCGCCTATGAGCAGGTCGCAGGCGGCGTCATCGAGCTCGAATCAGGAAGCGATGCCATCAAGGCGTTCAAAGCGATATCTGAGGCCGGGTTCAGAGCCTCGATGTCGAGAGCATGCCGCGTAAGCGTGGTTGAGGCGCCGGATCCAATTATTACCGCACCATCGATCGAACCCCTGACTAAAGCCTCCTGACTCGGGCCGCCCCATCGTCATAATTACCTCGTCGCGCTCGACATACAGGTGGACCGGAGCGGGGCTTGTGATGTCTGAGAAACAAGCATCGTGACGGGTCGGTGAGGGGGTCGCGAATGCCGCATGCATCGGAAGAAACCTGCATCTTTGCTCATCAAAGTGGCTTTGTTTCGTCGAAATTCCATCGTCACGGTGGGTTCGTTTGTGTAATCGGCGCCTCATCTCGACTAGCCCATAAAACGCGAAAAGCGCCCGAAGAGAGCGCTCTCGTAAGCATAGCAGAAATTCGCCCCGGCGTCTGAGGAGTCGCTACCCTTTCGGCTGGTTTGCGAGGACCTTGATTTGCGACTCGAACTCCCGGCGCTGATGCTCATTGCGTGCCGTGCCGACCTGCGCCAGGCCAGCGGCCGCCAAAAGCGCGAGCCACCGATCGAGGGAGTCGGGCTGGCCATTGGGAAGCCATATCGCGTTGACCATGAACCATCCGAGGCATACCACGGTCAGCGCCGTTTGCCATTTCGCATTCCATGGCACTAGCGCGCCGGCCCCGAACAGCAGCAGCATCACGGCCATCAGCAACGGTTCGGTCCGATGCGTTACGGAACTCAGGTAGCTCGCCGCTGCGAGGATGGCGACGCAGAAGCTGAATGCAACCGCGCGCCATTGATGCTCGAAGCGCGAGGTCCACATGAACATCAGGCACGCGAACGCCGCGACCGCATTGAACACCTCGAACGGCAGGTATGCCCGATGAGTGCGCGACAGCAGTGCGCTGGCGACGATACTGGCCAACTCGAATAGCGCGATCAGCAGCAGGCCCGGCCGCATGTAGCGATTGGTCCAGTTCTCGCGCCACACCTCGTCGTGCATGGCGGTGCGCAGCGACAGGTAGGGGAGAAGCCATTCGCGCTGCGAGTCTTGTAGCACAGCGGGAGACATAGCGGAACGCTCTTGGACCTTCTTCGGACTTGCAGCCACAGACTCCCCCTTGTCCCCGATGCTAAAAGTTGAATTAGCAAAAGGAGTGCCCGCGAGGTTCAACTCGCTTTTCGACAAAAAGTCAGCGAACTGCCTGACGACTGCACAGGCTTCCCCGAGGGCCAACAACTTTCCGGTGGCATACATGCCACACACTGTTCGAGGTTGAACAGCACCGCAGCCTTCAGTCTCTACAAATTGTTCACGTCGGCCTGACCGCGAGTTGGTGGATTTATGCGCGCGATTCATGAGCGAGGAACGATCATCGGGGAAAAATGGCGCGGCGCACGTTGGATCAACAAAGGGTCATTTCTCCGCCACTCGCGAGGTGGAATTGCAATGGACTCGCAGGATACTAAGGGACAACCACCATGTCATAGGCAGGAGGCAGCTTCTCCGCGATCGTAACCGGCGGCGATTCCACCCCATTGGCATGCAGGCGCGTGACGGTACCATCGTCGGATACGCCGAAGAACTCATTCGAGGCGCCCGGAGTGGCGCGAAATCGCATGATCATGCCGCGATGCACCGCGGCTGCGCGCTCGACCGCATGGAACGACTGCCCATTGTTGTCACTGCGGAACATCACGGCGTCCGCGCCCCGCGCGCCCACCCGCCACATCGGCGGAGGCGCCGCGGCCGCTGCGGTATATATCGCCGGATGCTCATTGCCGGCGACCAGCAGTGGCACGGTATAGGTGCGATTGAAGCCCGCCTTGACGTGACGCCATGAGCCGCCGGCGTTGTGCGAGACATAGAAGCCACGACCGGTAGTAGCATAGAGACGCTGCGAATCTGTCGGATCGACGGCCACCGAATGCACATCGTCATACAGCCCGCTGTTGAGCGATTCGAACGTCTCGCCGCCATCATGCGAGCGAAACACGCCGCCCTCCTCTACTCCGACATACATCAGCCCGGGGTAGTTCGGGTCGAAGCTGATGCTGCGGACATGCGGAATATGAGGAGGCGGCGGAAAGCTCCATCGATCGCGCCCCGGCACCTTCAAGAATGCGGTCAGCTCGAGGAAGGTGCGGCCTCGATCGTCGCTACGCAGGAGCCGTCCATGCGAGGTTCCGATGAAAAGCCGCCCGGCCAGGTTGGGCGCGGCCGCCATCGCCCAGATTTCCTCCTCGCGCGCGCTCTGCGGGGTCATCTCGACCCAAGTTCTGCCGCCATCTTCAGAGCGGGCAAAGACCGCGCGTCCGTGCGCGATAACATCATTGGACGCGGCATAGATATATGCGGGATTCGCGCAGTCCTGCGCCATGCACCACACCGGCGAGGGATCGGCAAGCACCATCACGGGGGTTGAACCTCGGACGGGGTCGAGAATGATGATTCCTTTGGAAGTCCCTATGCACAGCCTCATCGCATACCACCCCCTCCCCTCGAGTATCGAAAGGACGCCGCCCGGCGGCGACAAGTCATCGACGTGTGATGTCGATCCTAACGCAAGCATCGAATTGGGCAAGCAGGTCCCCACGTTTTTTACGCGCTGACGCGCGTAGGACTTGGGTTAGCTCATGCGATGCTGGCAATATTAATTGCATGGCAAATGAATCGGACGAAAATAAACCATCGGAAGAACGTGCGACTCCGTCGGGAATGGTCGAGGCCGTCACTCAAGATGTCGAGCTGATCGTCGACAAGGTGATGGATACCGCGGGCGATGCGGTCATCATCGTCCAGGAAAAGCTCGGGATGCGGCCCCTGTCTTCGCGCGCGAAGAAACCAGCGAAGCCGAAGGTCAAAGCCAAAGCACCCGCGGCAAAAGCGAAGGCGCCCGCTCCGAAGATGAAAGCGCGTGCTGCGAAAGCGAAGGTATCGAAAGCCGTGAAGGCGAAGCCGCGCAAGGTCGCCAAATCGGCCAAGTCCGCGAAGCCGAAGCGTGCGGCTAAATCCGCGCGCGCCGCGAAGGGCAGGAAATCCGCAAAGAGGCGCTAGGCTACTTAAGTCGCATCCCTTCGCGAATCGCACCTGCCGAGGCCAACTCGGCGGGCGCGATCTTTTTGCCGTCGGGCTCGATGCGCGCGCGCTTGATCGTGACCGCGCCTCCCGCAAGCGCGATTTTCATTCCGGTCGCGTCGATCGAAATGATGGTGCCGGGTGTGGCGTTCGCGCCATCCAACATGATCGATGGTTCGTACAGACGAATCCGGTGTCCATCGATATCTGCGTATGCACCGGGCTGCGGATCGCATCCGCGAATCAGATTGTGCACCTCTCGCGCGCTTTTGGAAAAGTCCACCTTCGCATGTTCATCGCGGCAGATCGGTTCGTAGGTCGCGCGCGATTCATCCTGCGCTATGCGCGGCGCGCGTCCGCTCTTGATTAGATCGATCGCTTCGATCATCGCCTCGATGCCGAGCGGGAACAGCCGGTTGAAATAAATCGATCCCACCGTGTCGTTCGGCTCGACCGGAATTTTTTTCTGCAGGAGTATCGGCCCGGTATCGAGTCCCTTGTCCGGCCAGAACCATGTGATGCCGGTTTCCGTGTCGCCGGCAATCAGCGTCCAGTTGATAGAACTCGCGCCGCGATGTCGCGGGAGGATCGAAGGATGAAAGCAGATCGATTGATGGCGCGGCGCATAGAGCACGCGCTCCGGCACGATCAGCGTCACGAAGGCAAGCACCGCGAGGTCGGCTTCGAGCAATTTAACCTGCTCGAATACCGCATCGGTCTTGAATGAGGTCGGCTGGCTGAGCGGCAAATTGAGCGCGCGCGCTTTCGCCGTCAGCGGATCGGGCCGTCCCGACGGAGGATCGGGCGGCGCGAACACGTGCACGATCTCATCGTCATGCGCGAGGAGCGAATCGAGAGCTTTTTCCGCAAAGGCCGCCTGTCCGATGAGCGCGATGCGCACGGGAATTTCCTCCGAAACCGCACGCTACCAAATCAGAAACCCACACGCACGCTCCGCCTCGAGGAAACGAGCGCTTGCAGATTCAGGGAGCGGCTACGCAGCCATGGCGGAAGTTGGAGTATTCGAGTTGCCCCTGGTAGGTGTGGCCCCTCACCAGCGTATAGGTGGGCACGACCTCGCCGTTGCTATCAAAGGCACCTTGGCATTCGTCGCCGATTTCCTGGCCCGTCTCGCGTGCGGAACTGTCCCCTATCCAGGCGGGCTGGCCCACACCCCCGAATGGATCCGTGATGGTTTCAAACAACTCGTGCGACAGGGTCGAATTGGTAGAGTCGGCAAGTTCGCTATTGGGATATCCACC
>DATGKG010000077.1:0-6120 GCA_035294805.1 Binataceae bacterium (SeqCode)
CGCTGTATCTCACCGAGTTAGCTTTCCGATTTAATAGTCGGAACCACGCCGATAGTTTTCGGGACCTCGATAGCCAATAGTTGAGCATAAACAGATCCAGAGGGGCACCGGTACAGCTATGCCAAAAATCTTTGTCGAACCCGAAATCAGGATAAAGTGGGCAGGGAAAAAGCTTGACGAGTTGAAAGACCTTATCCGCCTAGCCAACGACGAGACCAATGAGTTCGCTATTCGTGAGCGTGAGATGAATGGGATGAGGATGCTTTTTCGCTTCCAAGATCAAACGCACTACGAGTCCATTCGTCTCGTCAGTGAATTTTTGCATCATGGTCGCTCGGCGCTTGACTATATAGTCTTCAATCTCGCTCGGCACAACACCGGCACCGAGCAAGATCGAACACAGTACCCGATCTGTGACTGCCAAAAGGAATTTGAAGAAGTCGTGCGACGCAAACGCTCGCCTATCGAGTTCCTCACCGAGGACCAAGTTGTACTGGTGGAGCGCTTTCAGCCCTACAATCGCCTTCCTGTCTTGGCACTGTTCAATCGCATCTCAAACCGCGACAAGCACAGGGAGTTTCATATTTCTGCCTCCGAAGGGTTGCGGCGACTCGTTCCGGTAGCGGAGGTACAAGCCAGCGGTCGCAGGGGAATCCCTAGCGACCAAGTGGGCATGGAATTCCTAGTCTCCTACGACGTGTTGCTCGACGATGGGATGCCTGCGACTGAAACACTCAAGCAACTCCATTCGCTTCTCGGCCGAATCCTAAATGAGTTCAATACGCTTCTCGGCCCCTAGTCCGAGAACGGGCCTGTCAATGGAAACATTCGTATATTTCCCTTCCCCCAAGGAAAAGGGCGGGGCAGGTCTCCAGAACAAAAGCGCCGCGGCATCGATGCCACGGCGCTTCTGACATTCGCGAACAATCGATCAGTCGAGTAGTGCGCGCGCGACGCTCTCCCGATGCACCGGCGCGTTGCCCAAATTCGCTTCGCCGGCGAGCGCGCGGCGATGGAACAGATGCATGTCATGCTCCCAGGTGAATCCGATGCCGCCGTGGACCTGGATCGCCTCGGAGGTCACATTTTTCGCCATGTCGGAGGCATACGCCTTCGCCATCGGAACCGATGTCGCCGCCTCTGGGGTTTTCTCGTCGACCGTCCAGCATGCGTAGTAGGTCAGAGAGCGAGCGTTCTCGACCGCGACCATCATGTCAACGCACTTATGCTTAACGGCCTGGAATGATCCGATCGGCTTGCCGAACTGGACGCGCGTTTTGGCGTAGTCGACCGACATGTCGAGCGCCTTTTGCGCGGTGCCTACCATCTCGGCCGATAGCGCGGCGGTGGCGATGTCGAGCACGCGGCGCAGAATCGGCCATCCTTCACCTTCTTTGCCCAGCAACGTGGAGGTTTTCACGTTGTCGAACTTCACGTGACACAGCCGCCGCGTCATGTCGACGGTCTTGAGCTGCGTGATGGTGACGCCGGGCGCATTGGTCGGCACGATGAGCAGCGTGATGCCTTTTTCGCCGCTGCCGCCGGTGCGAACGGCGACGGCCATGGCATTGGCGACGTGCGCATCGGGCACGAAAAACTTTTCGCCGGTGATCGTGTAGTCGTTCCCGCTCTTGCTCGCCTTGAGCTGCACGCCTTCCGCATCGAAGCGGCCCGACGCCTCGGCGAGCGCGAGAGTGCCGATGAATTCGCCCTTCGCCATACGCGGCAAAATGTCTTTCTTCTGTTCCTCGGTGCCGCCCTCGATCGCGAGCGGCGCGCCGAGCAATGCCGCGGTGAAAAATGGTCCGGGGACGAGCGCCTTGCCGGCCTCTTCCGCGATTACTGTCATGTCGAGGAAGCTGCCGCCCTGGCCGCCGTACTGCTCGGGAATCAGCAGCCCGGGCCATCCGAGATCGACGAGCTTCTTCCAAAATTCTTTGTCGTGCGCGGTCTCATGCGCCATCATCTTGCGGACGTATGTGGTTGGGCAGTTGTCGGCCAAAAAGCGTTTGGCCGCATCGCGCAACATCTCTTGTTCTTCTGAGAACCCGAAATCCAAGTTGGTATTCCTCCGTTATCTACGAGGCTGGAATCCTGCGGGGAGAGTCCCGCTCGAATCCATGATTGAGCTACCACTATCCGCTAAAAGTGCGCAAGCGCAGAGTTCGCGGCTCACTTTGTGCGCAAAAGGGGTCGATGAAGATGCCGCGCTAATCCATTTCGGTGCGGCCAGGCTAGTTATCAGGTAGGCCTAACACGCCCCATTTTAGCAATTGCGTGACGCAATTACTTTGTGTTATTCGCACAAGGACGGGGAATGCGCGCATCAGCGGTTTTGGCGGAACTCACGCGCTGTGGCGTGGCCCATTATGGCCACGCGATCGTTCGCAAGGCTCCATCGCGCCGAATACATACAGAAGACCAATCAGCGGTCAGGGGGTAGAATGCGATGAGTGAAGAAAAGCTCGATCAAGTATTCGCATCGGTCGAACCTTCGCGTCGAGCCATTCTCAAGAAGATGGTGATCGGTGGTGGTTTCGCGATTCCCATTATTGCCTCTTTCTCAGTGACGGATCTGATGGCCCAAGGGATAGGAAGTCCTGCCACTTCGACTTCGGTCAAAACCAGTTTCACGATGACTCCTCCGCTAACGACGACAGTTTAGCAATCGCAATGCAAATAGGACTGGATCATCGAGTCTGATGCGGGGTGCAATTGACATTTAGTGACCCGTTTCAATTCTTCGATCTGATTTACTGCATTAATCTCGACAGCCGGCCGGACCGATGGCAGGAAGCTGTTCGCGCCTTCAGCGCCATCGGGATACTCGATAGAGTCGAGCGCGTTGCCGCCATCATCTACGCCGACCCTCACGAGGGCTGCCGCCTGAGCCATCTCGAATGTGTGAGGCGCGCTGAAGCTGCTGGGGCGGAAAACGTCTTGATCTTCGAGGACGACGTAGTGTTTCGCGGGTTTTCGTACCAGCGGCTCGCCCAGTCCCTTAAACGGCTGTCCACGATTCCCGACTGGGAGCTCTTTTATCTCGGCGGATACGTGCTGGCCACTCCAGAGAGCTACGGAGACCTCATGCGAGTGCCGATGGCGATGACTCACGCATATGCAATTCATCGGCGTGCCTTCGGGAAAATCCAGGAATCCACCAGCCCGTATGACATCTGGCTGGCGATGAATATGAAATCGTATTGCGCGCATCCGCTACTCGCCTTGCAGCGCGATGGATTCAGCGATCTGGAAAAGGTGTGGATTTACCGGGAGGGTCAGGAGATGCGTGCCTATATGGACTTCGTCGCAAATCCGAAGGCCAAAACCTTTGTCGGTGAGTTCCTCCGCCGGCGGATTCGCTGGCGCCTGTTCCGCCGCCGTGTCAAGTTGCGGGTCAAGGGCTTCGCAGGACGTCTAACCTCCGCGCTCGGCCTTCGTGGATCGATACTCGGTCAGACACAAGAGCAGGGATTCCCACCGGAAAAAGGAGCGCAATAGTGAGGCGTGATGGCGCAGGCTCCAATCACATCTCACCGAGGAGAGCTTTTCATGGCTTCAGAAACGGCTCATAACGCGCACCATAAGGATCTGGTGCGCGAGGAATTTACGCGGCAAGCGGATGACTATGCCGCCGCGCCGATGATTCGCGACGCTGACCACATCGAAAAATTGATCAACATCGTTGCGCCGCGTTCCGACGCGCGCGTCCTCGAAATCGCCACCGGACCCGGCCACGTCGCGATGGCGTTCGCGAAAGTCGCACGCGAAGTCATCGGCGTGGATCTCACCGATGCGCCATTGAAGATCGCCGAGCGGATGCGCGCCGAGCGCGGTCTGCATAATGTCAGCTTCCGGCAAGGCGACGTGGAGGCGCGGTTGCCCTTCGGAGACAACGAATTCGATGCGGTCGTATGCCGATTCGCGGTTCATCATTTTGAAAATCCCGCGGTGGTGATTGCCGAGATGGCGCGCGTCTGTCGCGCGGACGGCACCGTCGCGATCGAGGATCTGATTTCCAGCGAGCATCCGGCGCGCGCCGAGTACTACAACCGCTTCGAGCGGTTGCGGGACACGTCGCATACGCGCGCGTTGCCGCTGAGCGAATTGCTGAAGACGATGGCGTCCGCGGGATTGGAAATCATGCGCTTCGAATCCTCCGCGATGAAAAATCCGGTCGATCGATGGTTCGTCTCCGCGCAAACCACGCCCGAGCGCGAGGCCGAAGCGCGCGCGATGATCGAGCGCGACGTCCTTGAGGATTTGAGCGGCGTGCGTCCTGCGCGAATCGACGGCGAGCTGTTTTTCACGCATCGCATCGCGATCGTGACCGCGCGCAAATTGAAGCCGATGCGTTAATCACATCAGCGTCTTCTTTTCCGATACTAGCGCGAGGACGCCGGAGTACTGTAGCAGCCCGGTGGCGTCGCCGAGCGGGCCGATTTCGAAGCCGGTGAAAAAGCCCGCGACCGGGATCGCCCCGAGATATTGCCGGATATAAGCGGCGTCATGGCCCGGGATGTTGTACAGTCCCGAGCCTCGCGAGACGCAATCGAAGTACAAGCCGAATGCCGCGGTACGCGCAGAGGCGTCGCGCATCTCCTCCAGCGTGGCCTTCAAATCGTCGCGCGCGCGTTCCGCATTGCGCAGCACCAGCCCGACCGCGTCGCCCACCTGCGGATAGTGCGCGACCGCAATCACGCCATGCTCTTCGCTCGCACCGACGATGTTGCGCACGAGAAAACGTCCGCGCTCCAGGCGCGACGGATTCTCGTCCAGCGGGATTCCGAGAAAGACGAACGCGAGCGCGCGGCGAAGATCCTCAGCGAGCGGTCCCGCAGCTTCCGCGAACACCTCGTACGCCGGACGACCATCGAGAGCGATGACGACATTGTCGCGGACCTGCGTCACGCGATGCATCGGGCCGATTTGGGTGCATGCGAGCGACGCGCCGATATTCAAATCGAAGTCGCCGGAAAGCAGCATCGCAGAAACCGAGTTCGAGCTCACGGTGTCGCCGCAGAACTGGAACGTCTCGCCGATCGAGCCGTCCTCGCTCGCGCCGCCGCCGACGATCGCGACGCCGGGAAGCTCGGTCGCCAACGCGGCGAGAAAAGGTTCGGCGTTCATGTTGTAGGTGTCGGCGAAGATGCAGAGCAGATTGGATCGCGCGAGCGCCGGCTTGGCGGCCGCCGCGAGTTCCAGCGCGACCTCGCGTCCGCGGCCGCGCAACGATGGGACGAAGAGTCGCTTCGCGCTGATCTCGTCGCCGCCGAACACCAGCACCGACAACGCGGGCCCGTGTTCCACTTCGGATGCCGAAGCGATCACGCCCACCGTCGAGCATCCCACGACCTCGCGCGTTTTGGTCTCCTCGCCGATGGTGCGCAGGATCAATGGAAACGCGCCGCCGTGCGCGGTGGTGGCGAAGAAGATCGCGCCGGTTGCCTGTGCGAGGCCCGCCTGCGTCATCGCGGCGGCGCATGCCTCGATCGCGGCGGTGCGAGGATTGTGCGAAACAGAAATTCCGGTGCCCGCGCGCAGCATATCATTTTTCCTTGCCGAAAATTTCCAGCAGCTTCACCGTCCGCTCGATCGCTTGCGCCATCGCCTTGATCTCGAGGTGTTCGTCGACGCCGTGAACGCCCGACGGTTTGCCCGGATCGATTTCGATCGGTGTAAAGCTGTAGGTTACGAGGTTCTGCGAACGAAAGAATCTGCTGTCGGTGAAGCCGATCGACATCCCCGGCACCGCGGTCGCATGTCCGTCCTCGCGCGCGAGGCGTTCGATCGCCGTCATCAGCTCCGATCGCGAGGGCGAGGTGGCGGACGGCGACTGCAAAATGACCTCGACTTTCACTTCCTTATCGTTGATCACTTTTTCGAGGTTAGCGAGGAATTGTTTCTGCTTGCCGCCCGGCAGCAATCGGCAATCGATCTCCGCAGTCGCGCTCGGCGGCAAGACGTTGGTTTTGAAGCCGGCGTTCAGTACGGTAGGCGCGATGGTGTCGCGCACCTGGGCGTTCTGGAATGGGTCGGCGAGGAATTCGTGCGCGTACGTCGCATCGCGCAGCGAGGTCGCCAGATCGAGGAACTGCTTGGGCCCGTGCTCCAATTCGG
>DATGKG010000078.1:0-2209 GCA_035294805.1 Binataceae bacterium (SeqCode)
CTGCGATCACGGTTGCGGATTCGCGCTTGCAGCGATGGACCGTCATCCGCTCGGTCTCCAAAGCGCTCGGGCCCGACCTGCGTCTCGCCGTGGTCGCAGGCGACGGCCTCACGATCGCGCGGATCGAGGGTCGTCAACGCCTGGGACCGCGATGGGTCAGCCACATACTGCAGGATGCAGTCGCGGCGATGTGGTCGGATGCGAAAACTATGCGTCAGGTCGAGCGCGCCTGTTACACGTACGCGCTGCGGCGAAATTCGCTCATCGACGAGCTCGCGAAAGTTGGCATCGTGGCCCAAGGTCGCTCGGGTCTTAATGTCTGGATTCCTGTGGTTGATGAAAATGCGATCGTTCAGTCGCTCCTCGAAGAGGGATGGGCAGTACGTCCCGGCGCAGCCTATCGGGTCCGCAGCGCGCCCGGCATCCGGGTGACGATTTCCGCGCTGAAGCCTGCCGATGCGCACCGCCTCGCGAATGACTTCGCCCGCGCGCTCCGCCCTCGCGCCTCCACCAACGTCGCCTAGCGCCAAATGAAGCGGCGACATACGTAGTATGTCGCCGCAACTGACTAAGCACTGAGTAATAACTGACTGTCAACCTTTAGGCAGTCCCAATACTCTTTCGCCAATGATGTTGTGCTGAATCTGGTTCGTGCCCGCATAGATAGTCGGGCCGCGCGCCGCCAGCATCCGGAATGACCATTTGCCGTGATCGATCGCGTACGGCGCATTGTTCTCGATCTGACTATACGGACCCAGCAGCTCCATGGCGTACATCGCCATCCGGAGACGTAGCTCGGTGCTGCACAGCTTCATCATCGAGCCTTCGGGTCCGGGCGGCATGCCTCTGAGTTGGCGCGTGAGTTGGCGATAGCCCGTGTATTTCAGCGCCTCGGCATCGAGGGCGAATTCGATGATCTTCTGGCGGACGCTCGCGTCGTGCCAGGCATTCGAGCCGTTGCGAGGAAGTCGCTTGGCGAGGTCTGCGAGCTCGTGAACCTCGCGAATCGGAACCTCGCCGCTGCCGCCCGAGCGCTCGAACATCAGCGTGGTGATAGCGACCTGCCACCCCTGATTGAGTTCGCCGACGATATTCTTTTTGGGGACGCGCACGTCTTCGAAAAAGACTTCGTTGAATCCCTTGCCGCCGGTGATTTGTACGAGCGGGCGCACCGTGACGCCGGGGCTATGCATATCGACCAGCAAATAGCTGATGCCCTTGTGCTTCGGCGCGTTGGGGTCGGTGCGTACCAGCAGGAAAATCCAATCGGCATGCTGCGCGATCGAAGTCCATACTTTCTGCCCGTTGACGACGAAATAGTCGCCGTCTTCGATTGCGCGCGTCTGCAGCGAGGCGAGATCGGAGCCCGAATTAGGTTCCGAATATCCCTGGCACCAGATTTCTTCGCCCGCAAGGATTTTCGGCAGGTGGCGTTGCTTCTGTTCCTGGTTGCCCCAGTGAATCAGCGTCGGGCCGAGCAGGCTGATGCCCATGCCGGTGAATGGAACACTGGTGCCGGCGCGCTCCAGTTCCTCGTAATAGATGACATTCTGGAGAATCCCGGCGCCGCGCCCGCCGTACTCTTTCGGCCAGCTAATGCCGATCCACTTGCCCTCGTTGAGTTTCTTGTGCCACGCGACTGCTTCATTCCAGGTGTCGCCTTCTTCGGCCAGCAATTCGCGCGACGGCGGAACACTCGCGCGATTGGCTTCGAGCCATCCGCGCAGTTCTTTGCGAAACGCTTCGTCCTCGGAACTATAGTTGAAATCCATGTCAAATATATTTCCTATTATGTTTCGAACTATACTTCGATTAGCCTTTCGGCAGTCCGAGCACGCGCTCGCCGATAATGTTGTGCTGGATCTGATTGGTCCCCGCCGCGATCGTTCCGCCCCGCACCGCCAGCATCTTCATTAGCCACTTTCCATTCTCCATCGCAAAGGGACCTTCCGGCTCCATCTGGCTGTATGGTCCAAGCAGTTCCATCGCGAAGTACGCCACTTTGAGCGACAGCTCGGTGCTCACGAGCTTCATCATCGAGCCCTCGGGGCCGGGCGGGAGTCCCTTGAGACGTCGAGTGAGCTGACGAAAGCCGGTGTACTTGAGCGCCTCGCCTTCGGCGTAAAATTCGGCGATTTTCTGCCTCACGCTGGAATCGTCCCATGCGGTGGCGCCGTTGCGCGGAATCTTTTTGGCCAGCCGCGCGAGT
>DATGKG010000079.1:0-4882 GCA_035294805.1 Binataceae bacterium (SeqCode)
GCCCATTGCCCTGCGCGGTCGCCCTTCAAGGCATGCAAGGCGATACTTTTGAGTGGAGGAATGTCCGCAAAAGAGCGCGCAGCATCGAGTATGTCCAGTCGTTCGATTGCCAAGTCCAGATCGAGACCGCGGAACCGACGGCTTTCGCGGTCGGTATACAACTTCCGCGTCGCTTCGTTCCGAAAGTTCTTGATCAATGGGTTAAGCGTACTACGCTGCCCGTACTACGTCTAGCAGCATATCTTAGTGCGGGAACTCGATGAGCACCTTCGCGTGGGTGCCCGGCGAGCGCAGCGTGTTGATCATAGCGGGAACCTCGTCGAGCCCGATGATGTCGGTGATCAGCGGTTTCGCGTTAAGCTTGCCGGCGGCGAGCGCCGCGATGGTCTCCTCGAATTCGGCTTTCGTATAGCCGATCGCAAACTCGACCGAGATTTCCTTCGCCAGGCACTTCATCGGCACGATAGTGTCCGGCTCGAGGCATGCGCCGATAACCACCACGCGCCCATGCGTCCCAGCGATATCGATCGCCGCGCCCAGCGTGCCCTTTACCCCGATGCATTCTATGACCAACTCGGGCGAGCGTCCGGTCAGCTCGCGCATTCGATCGGCGGGCTTGCGCTCGTTAGGATTCACCACTTCGGTCGCGCCGAGCTTCAATGCTAATTCACCGCGTCCAGCCGCCAGTTCCGATACAATGATGGGGTCGGCCCCCTTCGCCTTGCACCACGTCAGCGCCGCGAGGCCGATCGGTCCGGCGCCCATCACGACGCATCCGACACCGGGCTTGATATTTGCGCGATTGACCCCGTGCAGCCCGACCGAAAGCGGCTCGACCAGCGCGCCTTCGCGCGATGACACGTTGTCGGGCAGCTTGAGCAGACTGCGCTCGCCGCACATCACGAATTCCGCGTAGCCGCCCGGAAGCTGTCCGAGTCCGAGCACGCGATTGCGCCGGCAATGATAGCCCTCGCCGCGAAAGCATGCCTCGCATTCGCCGCATGTGATCCACGGCAGCGCGGCGACGCGCTCTCCGACGTGAAATCCACGCACGCCCACGCCAACCTCGGTTATCTCGCCGCAGAATTCGTGGCCGAGGATCGACTCAGGCCTTATCGTGCCGAACTGCACGACGTGCAAATCGGATCCGCAAATGCCGCAGTCGTGGATTTTGAGGATGACCTCGCCTGCGCCGGCCCTCGGCATCGGCGCATCGATGATGCCGACTTCGTCCTGTTTCTTGAACGCGGCCGCTTTCATCAGTGGCGCTTCTGCTCGATCAGCTCGATCTTATAGCCGTTGGGATCCTCGATGAACGCGATGACAGTGCTGCCATGCTTCATCGGGCCGGCGTCGCGCACCACCTTCACGCCCTTCGCTTTCAAATCTGCGCACGCCTTGTATGCGTCGGGCACGCCGATCGCCAGATGGCCGAACGCGTTGCCGACGTCGTAGCTCTTGGTGCCCCAATTATGCGTCAGCTCGACGACGGTGTGATCCTTCTCATCGCCGTAGCCGACGAATGCGAGGGTGAACTCGCCGCCGGGAAAATCTTCCTTGCGCAGCAGCTTCATTCCGAGCTGATCGCAGTAGAACTTCAGCGACTCGTTGAGGTCATTGACACGAATCATGGTGTGCAGCAGTTGCATGGCTCAGTCCTCGCCGTTTGATTTTGGTTTGATGCGCCCTACTTTTTAGCGCGCGTTCTGATCGCTCTGTCGAGTTCGCCTTTGATCTCTTCGAATGCATTCTCGGTCGGCACGATGCCGCATGCCTTCATCTTCACGAGCAGTTCCCGCCGCTCGATGCCCAGAAGCTCCAGCGCTTCGTGCTCATGCATCCGCTTTGAACGCACCAGCTCGAGGATGGCGACCTCGCGCATCCGCGTGGCGAACGCCGGCAGCGAGAATTCGGCGTCGAAAATATCCGCTGGAATATCGAGGTCGAGGTGGATCATTTTTTATTTCGCTCGAGTCCGCTTCGCTCCGCCTCGCGAGCGCCTGTGGCGCGGCGCTTCGCGCCCCCTTCGGGACTCTTCCGACAAACCCATAAATCGTGCAGCACCCTTACCTCTATCGGCTCCGACTTTCGACAATCGCCGGTGCAATGTCAATTATCCGATGCTTTACGATTCCCTCATCTATATGCGAACTTAGGCTCCAGGGAAAAACGACTATGGACTTCAATTTTTCGCCCGAGGACGAAGCGTTTCGTGGCGAGTTTCGCGCGTGGCTCGAGAAGAACGCGCCCGCGGATCGCGATAGCGTCAGCGAGATTCTCACCGACGGCGAGCAGAGTGATTTTCAACGCCGCGTCAAATGGTTTCGCAAACTCGCATCGGGTGGATGGACCTGCGTCAGTTGGCCCAAGGAGTATGGCGGACGCGGCGCCGGCATCCTGCAGAACATCGTCTACAACCAGGAGCTCTCGCGCATCGGCGCGCCCGCGCCGCTGGTCGGGATGGGCCCTACCCTGCTCGGTCCGACACTGATCCACTGGGGCAACGAGGAACAGAAGCAGCGCTATCTTCCGAAGATCGTGAAGGGCGAGGAGATCTGGTGCCAGGGATATTCGGAACCCGGCTCCGGCTCGGACCTCGCCTCGCTGCAGACGCGCGCTGTCGATGAGGGCGATTACTTTGTTGTCAACGGGCAGAAGGTGTGGACCTCGATAGCGCAGTTCGCGGATTTCATTTTCCTGCTGGTGCGCACCGACCCCAACGCGCCGAAGCATAAGGGCATTAGCTATCTGCTGGTAGACATGCACAGCCCCGGCATCACGGTGCGGCCGCTCGTTCAGATGACTGGAGGGCGCGGCTTCAACGAGGTTTTCTTCGAAGACGTGCGCGTGCCGAAGAAAAATCTGGTCGGCGAAAAAAATCAGGGATGGCAGGTCGCCATCACCACCCTGATGTTCGAGCGATCGGGTGGCGCGGGCAACGATCGCGGCGCGAGCGGAATGATCGAGGACCTCGTCGGGCTGGCCAAGAATACTCCTCGCAACGGGAAGTCCGCGTGGGAGAGCGCCGATGTGCGTCAGAAGATAGCGGAGTTCGCATGCGAGGCGACCGCGCTCAAGTACACCGGTTTGCGTCAGCTCACCAGACGCCTCAAGGGTTTGCCGCCGGGTCCCGAGGGTTCGATGCTGAAGCTGTGCTCCACCGAGCTGAATCTGAAGGTCTCGCTCTACGCGATGGAACTGCTCGGGCCGTATAGTCAATTCGAATACAAAGCCGATCACGCCATCGATCGCGGGCGGTGGTCGTATCGGATGCTGTCGGCGCGCGGTCCGACGATTTTCGCGGGCACCAATCAGATTCAGCACAACATCATCGGCGAGCGCGTACTCGGCCTGCCCAAAGGGTAGCGATCACATCGCGGCGCGGAGGGAAAACGATGGATTTCAATTTCTCGCCCGAGGACGAAGCTTTCCGAGCCGAATTCCGCGCGTGGCTCGACGTCAATGCGCCGAAGAGCGATGCGCCGTCATCCGACTTCATGTTCGAAGCGGGCCGCAACGAATGGCAGCGGCGTGTCGCATGGTACAAGAAGCTCGCCGCAGGCGGCTGGACCTGCATCAACTGGCCAAAGGAGTATGGCGGGCGCGGCGCGAGCATCCTGCAAACGATCGTGTACAACCAGGAACTCGCGCGCGTTGGCGCTCCAGTTCCGGCGATCGGATTCGGCCCCGGCCTGCTCGGCCCGACCCTGATGCATTGGGGCACTGAGGAGCAGAAGAAGCGCTACATCCCGAAAATCATTTCCGGCGAAGAGGTCTGGTGCCAGGGTTATTCGGAACCCGGATCGGGATCCGATCTTGCCTCGCTGCAGACTCGCGCGGTCGAAGATGGGGACTACTTTGTAGTCAATGGCCAGAAAGTTTGGACCTCACTCGCGCAGTTCGCCGACTATATTTTCCTGCTTGTACGCACCGACCCTGAGGCGCCGAAGCACAAAGGCATTAGCTACTTGCTGGTCGATATGCATAGCCCGGGCGTGACGGTGCGCCCGCTGGTGCAGATGACCGGTGCGAAGGGTTTCAACGAAGTTTTCTTCGAGGATGTGCGCGTACCGAAGAAAAATCTCGTCGGCGAGAAGAATCAGGGATGGCAGGTCGCGATCACCACTCTGATGTTCGAGCGGTCGGGAGGCGGCGGCGGCGACCGCAGCAATACCGCCATCATCGAGGAGCTGGTAGACCTCGCCAGGGCGGTGCGCCGCGACGGCAAACCGGCATGGGAGCGCGCCGACGTGCGGCAGAAGATCGCGGAGTTCGCCTGCGAAGCTCATGCGCTGAAGTACACCGGGCTGCGCCAATTGACCCGCCGCCTCAAGGGTCTGCCGCCCGGCCCCGAAGGCTCGATGATGAAGCTGTGCAGCAGTGAATTGAATATTCGTATCGCGCTTTATGCGATGGAATTGCTCGGACCATATAGTCAATTCGAATATCAGTCCGACTACTCCGTCGACCACGGCAAATGGTCATTTCGGATGCTCGCGGCACGGGGCGGAACCATCGCGGCCGGAAGCAACCAAATTCAACATAATATCATTGGCGAGCGCGTGCTCGGCCTTCCCAAGGGCTAATAAGCGGAGAAGCAGATGGATTTCAATTTCAGTCCCGAAGACGAGGCATTTCGCAAAAATCTGCGTGCGTGGCTCGAGGTCAACGCGCCGAAGGGGATGGAGAATTCGGACTCGTTCGGTGACGAAGCCGACGACACTGACGAATGGTCGCGGCGCATCGGATGGTACAAGAAGCTCCATCAAGGCGGATGGGTCGGGATCGATTGGCCCAAGGAATACGGCGGGCGCGGCGCGACCGTTTTGCAGAGCATCGTCTATCATCAGGAACTCGCTCGCGCGAAGGCGCCGCTTCCATT
>DATGKG010000080.1:0-16478 GCA_035294805.1 Binataceae bacterium (SeqCode)
GCACGCGCTCGATGCCGAGCGGCGCGACATTTTCAAGAACGATTCGAAGTGCTTGGTCGGCGCTTATCATGACCTAAGCGGAAGCATACGCAGCGCGCGCGAAAGAAAAAAGGCGCAGCCTGAACCCGCGCCTTTGGCTAAATCTCTGCTCGCGATCAGGCCGTGACCAGCTTGGCCGTGCGCGCCGTGATGACCTCATCGATGAGGCCGTATTCGACCGCCTGCGCCGCGCTCATGAAGTTGTCGCGATCGGTGTCCTTTTCGATTTGCTTAACGGTCTTGCCGGTGTGACGCGCCAGCACCTCGTTAAGGATCTCCTTCTGCCGCAGTGCCTCGCGCGCCTGGATTTCGATATCAGCCGCCTGGCCTTCGAATCCGCCGGAGAGCTGATGGATCAAAATTCGCGAATGCGGCAGCGCATAGCGGCGGCCCTTGGCGCCCGCCGCGAGGAGAAACGATCCCATGCTGGCCGCCTGCCCGACGCATAGCGTGGAGACCGGAGGCTTCACGAATTGCATCGTGTCGTAAATCGCGAGGCCCGCGGTAACTGAACCGCCTGGCGAGTTTATGTACATATTGACCTCTTTATCCGGGTCCTCAGACTCCAGAAACAGGAGCTGCGCGGTAATCAGATTGGCGACATCGTCGGTCACGGTGCCACCGAGGAAAACGATTCGGTCCTTCAGCAGTCGCGAGTAAATATCATATGATCGCTCGCCACGGCCGGTTGATTCGACCACATAGGGAATAAGGATGCTGCTCATACTTTCAAATTACTCCGCCCGGACACTTCGGTCGAGAATCCGAATGCTCGTGTTCAAACATCTGTCGCGATCTGAGCGAGCGCCTGACGCAGCCTCGCGATCGTGCGATCGCGTCCGAGCACCGCGATGACCTCGTAAATTCCGGGACTCACGGTACCGCCGGTCAGCGCTACTCGCACCGGTTGCGCGAGCTGCCCGAGCTTCATGCCGAAACGCGCGAGCACAGCTTCGAAAACGCGCTGTATCGAGGCCTCCGAAAAGTCGTCGCCGAGCTTGTCGAGCTCCGATGCGACCGCGGCGAGCTGCTCCTTCACCTCGGGCTTAAGGAATTTCGCCGCAGCTTTCGCGTCAATGTCGATATCGTCACGAAGGTAAAATTTGGCAAAGTCGACCAGCTCGACCAGCGTCTTGGCACGCTCCTTAAGCGTTGCGACCATCTTTTCCAGCCATGCGTCATCGAACTGTTTCGTATAGCCGGCCTTCGCGATGAAAGGTTTGATCTCCTGAGCGAGCTGCGCGTTGAGGCGTTCCTTCAAGTAGTGGAAGTTCAGCCACAGCAGCTTCTCGGCATTGAAGACGCCCGACGATGTCCCACACGCATCGAAGCCGAAGTAGTCGATGAGCTCCTGCTTCGAGAAAATTTCCTGATCGCCATGCGACCATCCGAGCCGCGCGAGGTAGTTGAGCAAGGCCTCGGGAAAATATCCCATCTCGCGATACGCGCTGACCGAGGTCGCGCCATGACGCTTGGAAAGCTTGCCGCCGTCGGGGCCCATCACCTGCGGCAGATGCGCGAACAAGGGTGGCTCGTAGCCAAGCGCGCGGAACATCTGAATCTGGCGCGGCGTGTTGGGCACGTGGTCGTCGCCGCGCACGACGTGGGTGATGTTGAAATCGACCTCGTCGAGCACGGTGCAGAAGTTGTAGGTCGGACCGCCATCGGAGCGCATGATGACGAGATCGTCGAGTTCAGAATTTTCGAAGACGGTTCGCCCGCGAACCAAATCATCGAAAACGGTCTGGCCCTCATTCGGCGAGCGAAAACGGATCACATAGTTGCGGCCGGCCTTGCGATCCGGCAGCTCGATGTCGGGAGGAAACGGCTTGTTGCGGCAGGTGCCGTCGTAGCCGGGCTTGCGATGCTCGCGCTCCGCCGCCTTGCGTTTCGCGTCGAGTTCTTCGGGCGTGCAGTAGCATGGATATGCGTTGCCCTCGCGAAGAAGCTTGCGCGCCGCCTCTCGATAGCGGTCCATCCGATTCGATTCGAAATAGCGCGGATCCGGCGGACCCTCGTCCCATTCCATCCCGAGCCAAGTAAGGTCGGCGAGAATCTCCTCGAGCGATTCCTTGGTGGAGCGCTCGCGATCAGTGTCGTCGATGCGCAGGATGAATGTGCCCTTTTCGTGGCGCGCGTACAGGTACGCGAACAGCCCGGAGCGGACGTTGCCGATATGCAGCGAGCCGGTCGGGCTCGGCGCGAAGCGGGTGCGAACGGTCACATTTACTCCCATTCAATCGTGGCGGGCGGCTTCGAAGTGATATCGTACACCACGCGATTGACGCCGCGAATTTCGTTGGTGATACGGCTGGACACGCGCGCGAGGAAACCGGGATCGAGACGCGCCCAGTCGGCGGTCATGCCATCCTGCGACTCGACCGCGCGAATCGCGATGACGCTTTCATAGCTGCGCCCATCGCCCATCACGCCGACCGTCTTGAGCGGCAGCAATACGGCAAATGCCTGCCACAAATTCCGGCCTATACCGGATGTCGCAAATTCCTCCATCACGATCGCATCGGCGCGGCGCAGCAGCTCGACGCGTTCGCGCGTAACCTCGCCCACGATACGCACCGCAAGCCCCGGTCCCGGAAATGGCTCGCGGTCGACGATCTCGCTCGGCAGACCGAGCTTGCGGCCCAGCTCGCGGACCTCGTCTTTGAACAGCTCGCGCAATGGTTCGATCAGTTCGAGCTTCATCCGATCGGGCAAGCCGCCGACATTATGATGGCTCTTGATGACCGCCGACGGCCCCTTGAACGACACCGACTCGATGACATCGGGATAGAGCGTGCCCTGCCCCAGGAACTTCGCGCCGCGCACCACATCTTCGGACTCGAACACATCGATGAACGTATGCCCGATGATGCGGCGCTTCTGTTCGGGATCGAGCACATCCTTCAGCCGCCTGAGGAACATTTCTGATGCGTCGCTGACCCTGAGATCGATGCCAAGCTGGCCGGCGAAAACATTCTCCATCCGCTCGCGCTCGCCCGCACGCAGCAAACCAGTGTCGACGAATACGCACTTGAGGCGCTCGCCGATCGCGCGATGAATCAGAGCCGCGGCGACCGACGAATCGACGCCGCCCGACAGCCCGAGCAGCACCTTGTCGTGCGCGCCGACCTGCTCGCGAATCTCGCCGACCTTGGTCTCGATGAAATTCGCCATTGTCCAGTCGCCGCGCTCGCCGCATATCTTCAGCACGAAGTTACGCAGCACCTGCGTGCCGCACGGCGTGTGCACGACCTCCGGATGAAACTGGATGCCGCGAATTCTGCCATCCAAACTGCGCACCGCTGCGCATGGTGCATTGGCGGTATGCGCGATCGACCGCAGCGTCGGCGGAAGCGCCTCTACGCGATCGCCATGACTCATCCAGACACGATGCTCCTGTCCTTCGAGGCCTTCGAACAGCGCGTCCTGCGCGTCGATTTGCAGCGTCGCGGGGCCGTACTCCTTCGCCTTCGAGGGTGGAGTCTTCGCGCCCAGATGCGTCGCGACGACATACATGCCGTAGCAGATGCCGAGAATCGGCGCGTCGACCTTGAGCACCTCGGGATCGAGGTCGGGCGCGTTCTCTTCATAGAGACTCGCCGGCCCGCCCGACAGGATGATGCCGCGCGGCTTCATCGCGCGAATTTTCGCGAGCGGAAAATTGAACGGATGAATTTCGCAATACACGTTCGCCTCGCGCACCCGTCGCGCGATTAGCTGGGTGTACTGACTGCCGAAATCTAGAATGAGAATCACGTTGAAGCGCTGATTATATCGGAGCCTCGACGCTGTAAAAACACGGCCCGGGGAGACATTTCAACAGAGCTATGCGTGACGGCCGCGCACTTTTCGTGCCGAATCGTTGCTATGCGGGCGTCGTTCCGGAGTGCGGCCGGTACGGCGAAACTGCATTCGCAGCGGGCTTCCTACGATCTTAAGCGCCTTGCGAAATCGCGTTTCGAGGAAGCGGATGTAATGCGCGGGAATGTCGCGGTCGAAATTCGAGAAGAACGCCAGTCGCGGCGGCGAGCTCCCAACCTGCGTCACATACATCAAATTAAGGCGCTTGCGATCGACCATCGGCGGATCCATCGCGGCAGTCGCATCGGCGAGGATCTGATTGAGCATCGAGGTTTGAAACGTCGCGCGCCATGATTCGCCGGCGGCGAGCGCCGCCGGAATTATGTCGCCTACGCCATCGCCGGTCAGCGCCGAGGTGAAAACGATCGTCGCGTATTCGAGGAAGGGAAACCGATGATGCGCGTCGCGAATGAAGGCGGCAATCTTGTGGCCCTCCTTCGCGGCGGCGTCCCATTTGTTGCATACCAGCACCATCGCACGATCGTTGGTGTCGACCAGATGCGCGAGCTTCGCATCCTGATCGGTGAGACCTTCGGTCGCATCGATGACGAGGAGCAAGACGTCCGCGCGGCGAATCACTTCGATCGCGCGGCCCACCGAAGCCTGCTCGAGTTCGCCTTCGACGCGCGGCTTGCGACGGATTCCTGCGGTGTCGATGAGCAGCATGCGCTTGCCTTTGTAATCGAGCGGCGCGTCGATCGCGTCGCGCGTGGTGCCCGGAGTCGCATCGACGATCGAGCGCTCGAAACCGGAGAGCCGGTTGAGCAGCGACGACTTGCCGACGTTGGGACGTCCGATCAGCGCGATTTTCAAATCGGGACGCTCGGCGGCTTTGCTTTCCTTGGCCGGAAGCCGGGAGACGATTTCCTCGAGCAGTTCGCCGACACCTCTGCCGTGAGACGCAGACAGAAAGAACATCTTCTCCGCACCCGCGGCATAGAAATCCGACGCCGCGGTCTCTGCGGCGGGCGTGTCGATTTTGTTCACTGCAACGATGAGCGGGCAGCCGGTGTCGCGAATCAGTGCGAGCGCTTCCTGGTCGGCATCGGTGAAGCCCGCGCGCCCGTCGAACAGCATCACGACCACATCGGCAACGCCGACCGCCGCAAGCGCCTCGCGCACGACGCGTTCCGACATCCGCTCGCGCCCGCCGATTTCCAGACCACCGCTGTCGATGAGAATGAAGTCGCGGTCATCACAGGATGCGCGCGCGAAGTTCAGATCACGCGTCGTCCCGGGAATCGCGCTGGTGATGGCGCGCGCTCCCGCCGCGATCCGGTTGAACAGCGTCGACTTGCCGGCATTGACACGGCCCGCGAGCACGACGGTCGGAAGCCCCTGCGCGATAGCGGCTGCGATTGCGCCCGGCCGCGATTGCGATTGGGCGGCGGTGCGCGGCATCCCTAAAGCCCCATTTCCTGAAGTTTGCGCGGATTGCGGGTCCAGTCACGATCGACCTTGACCAGCAATTCGAGGAAGACCTTCCAGCCGAGGATTTCCTCGAGTTCGATGCGCGCGGCGGTGCCGACTTCCTTGAGCATCGATCCGCGCGCGCCGATCACGATTCCCTTGTGCGATTCGCGATCGACGATGATGGTCGCGGCGATCTTGATCAGCTTCTTGTCCTCGTCTTCGCTGAACGCCTCGACTGCGACCGCGGTCGAAAACGGAATCTCGCGCTCGAGCTTGAGGAAGAGTTTCTCGCGGATGATTTCCTCCGCCAGCATGCGCTCCGACTGATCGGTGTATTCGTCCTCCGACATCAGCGCAGGACCTTCGGGCAGCATCGATTTGAGAATGCGCAACAGCTCTTCGATGTTCTCGCCGGTCTTCGCGCTGACGGGAACGATTTCGATTCCGGGCAGCTCGCGCGCGCATTCCTCGAGGATCGGAAGCAGCCGCGCACGCGCCATCAGATCGATTTTATTGACGACGAGAAGTTTCGGGCGCTTGAGCGTGCGCAGCTCCTCGAGGAATGCGTGATCGGCGGGCGTCGTGCGGTCGCCGGCCTCGATGACGCCCATGATGATCTCCGCATCGGCAAGGCTCTGCCGCGCGGTTTGCACCATGCGTCGGTTCAGCATCTTGGGCGAATCGTGTATTCCGGGCGTATCGACGAAAATTATCTGAGCATCCGGATCGCTGCGGATCCCGAGGACTTTGCGGCGTGTAGTTTGTGGCTTCGGCGTCACGATCGCGACCTTATGCCCGACCAGCCGGTTGACCAGCGTCGATTTGCCGACGTTGGAGCGACCGCCCAGGACCACGAATCCGGCGCCATGCTCAGGATGTTCAGTTAGTGCGGTCACGAGGTTCCGCTTCGATCTGCGTCAGCGCGGCGCGCGCCGCCGACTGCTCGCTTTGCTTCTTGCTGCCGCCCTCACCGATGCCCAAATCCTTCCCTGCGATACGGATGCGGGTCGTGAATCGCTTGGCGTGATCGGGACCGCTCGCCGCGACGAGTTCATAGACCGGCTGCGCACGATAGCGGCGATATGCGACCTCCTGCAGTTCGGTCTTGTAGTCGCGCTCGGCAGCCGGGCCTCCGATGTCGTCGACGAAGAGCGACTCCACCACGCGCTGCGCCGGTGCGAGGCCACCATCGGTATAAATAGCACCGACCACCGCTTCGAATGCCGCCGCGAGGATGGATACCTTGTCGCGCCCGCCGCTTTTCTCTTCGCCCTTGCCAAGCCGCAAGCGCGCGCCGAGATCGATCGCCTGCGCCTTGAGCGCCAGCGTGCGGCCATTGACGATGGAGGCGCGCTGTTTGGAGAGCGGACCTTCCTTGGCGTCGGGAAAACGGCGCATCAACATATCGGCGATCGCCAGATCCAAAACGGCATCACCCAGAAATTCCAATCGTTCGTAGTGCACGTCGGAACCGACCGCGGCGCTGGGATGAGTAAGAGCAACCGACAACAGCTCCGGACGGGTGAAAGAATATCCGAGTCTGCGTTCCAGGTCCGCGGCGGCGCTTTCAGGGGATTGCGGTTGCGGTGCGGAAGGCGGGCGTCTCCCGAACCTCAACAATCTCCCCAACCAGTCGGGCGCCTTTGGCAAACGAAGCCTCCACCTCAAGTTCGCGGTTAAGTTGGCTGGCAGCGCCCCGCGTCAATACCCGCACGTAATTGCGGCTATAGCCGCCGAGCTCCCCATCCTCGGTTGATTCCTCTAGCAGAACTTTAAGTTTGTTGCCTACCCATCTCTGCGCGAAATCCTCGCGCTTGCGTTCTCCCAGTTCCCGCATCAGCGCGCCGCGGCGCTTGATCTCGCAGGCAGTGACCTTGCCCGGCAACTTGGCAGCGGTGGTGCCGGCGCGCACCGAGTATGGAAACACATGGAAGTACGAAAGCGGAAGGCCTTCGACAAATCTGAACGAATGTTCAAAATCGCGCTGCGACTCGCCCGGAAAGCCGACGATGATATCGGTGCCGATTCCTGCGTCGGGCATCGCCTCGATGACGCGCTCGACGCGATCGCGAAAGTAATCGGTGTCGTAACGGCGGCGCATCCGCGCGAGTGTACCATCTTCGCCCGCTTGCAATGGAAGATGCAGATGGGCGCAGAACTTCTCGCTCTGCGAAATTATATTGATGACGCGATCGCTCAGCTCCTCCGGATCGAGCGAGCTGATGCGGATGCGATCGATGGGCGAGCGCTCGGCCAGCATCTCCAGCAAGTCAGCGAGCTCAACCGGTGGATCGAGGTCTTTGCCGTAGCCGCCGAGGTGAACGCCGGAGAGAATCACTTCGCGAAACCCTCGCGCGTGGAGCTCGTCGATCGCGACGAAAATCCGCCGCGGCTCGACGCTGCGCGACATCCCCCGCGAGAACGGAACTATACAAAATGTACAGAACTGATCGCATCCTTCCTGGAGCTTCAGAAATGCGCGCGAATGGCCCGCCAGCGTGACGCCGCTAAGTTCGATCGGCGCGCGCTCTTTGCGCAGATTGGAAACCATCACGCGATCGGTCGCTTCGCCCATCACGGCGCGCTCGAGGTCGTCGAGCCGGCCGAGGCCGATGACCGCATCGACCTCGCGATGACGCGCTAGAGTATCGGGACTCGCCTGCGCGAGACATCCGGTCATGACGATACGGGCATTCGGATTGAGGCGGCGCGCTCGTCTTGCGATGCGCAGACTTTCGCTATCGGCGCGATCGGTGACGGTGCAGGTGTTGACGACGTAGACATCGGCCAGTTCATTGAACTCGCGGCGCTCGAACCCGCGCGCGCTAAGACGCGACTCGATAATCGCCGAATCGTACTGATTGACCTTGCAGCCCAGTGTCGCGATCGCAAACCGCATCGTCCCACCTACTCCCGCAGCGCTCGCTCGATGAAGCCGCCGCCGAGCACCTCGTCGCCGCGATAGAAAACGCATGCCTGACCGGGCGTAACCGCTGGTCCATCGGAAACGAAGCGAACCTCGGCCGTGCGCGACGAGGCAAGCGTGAGCCGCGCGGGCAGCGCCGGATGACGATAGCGGATTTTCACCTCGGCATCGAAGGCGGACTCATGCGACGCGGGATCGACGAAGTCGACATCGCGCGCGATCAGTCCGCGCGAATTCAGTTCGGTGCGGCTGCCCACGACCACATCGCCGCTGTCGCGCCGGATCTCGCGGACATAACGAGGTTCGCTTGCGGCGATCCCCAAACCGCGCCGCTGACCCACCGTGAAGCGATGGATTCCGGCATGGTCCGCGAGAATCTTGCCCTCGGCATCGATGATATGGCCCGTGCGGATCGCATCGTCGGGCGCCATTCGCTCGACCAACCGCGCGTAGTCGCCGTCGGGCACGAAACAGATTTCCTGGCTCTCGGCTTTGTCGGCATTCGCGAGGCCGAGCACACGCGCGCGCGCACGCACTTCCGTCTTGGTCATCGCACCGAGCGGGAAAAGTGTGCGCGAAAGTTCCGTCTGTCCCAAAGTAAACAAAAAGTAGGACTGATCCTTCGACGCGTCAACCGCGCGCAGCAGATGATAGCGGCCGGATTCGTCGCGCGAGACGCGCGCATAGTGACCGGTGGCGACGAAATCGGCCGCAAGCGCGCGCGCACGGCTCCATAGCCGATCGAACTTGATCTCGCGATTGCACATCACGCACGGGTTGGGCGTGCGGCCCGCCAGATATTCAGAAACAAAGTTGCCGATGACGCGCGCGCCGAAATCGGTGCGCAGATCGACCACATAAAATGGAAACCCCATCCGCTCGGAAACGCGGCGCGCATCTTCGAAGTCGTCGTGCGAACAGCAGGTCCCGCGACGCTTGGTGCTTGGCGCCGGCGCGTCGGGCGCGAGGCGCATCGCGACGCCGACCACATCGTAGCCCTGCTCGCAGAGCATCGCCGCGGCAACCGAGCTATCGACGCCGCCCGACATCGCGACGAGGACGCGGCGGCGGCTCATCGCAAATTCTCCATATGACTGCGCGATGGCGACGGCGACGGTTCCGCTTCGGAGACCCTTCGCCATATGCGCGGGATGAGGTTGGCCGCGCGCGCGATATCGTTGCGCGTGGTGTTCCATCCGAGACTCAGGCGCAGCGAGCTGCGGGCCTCATCATGCGTAAGGCCCATCGCGAGCAAGACATGCGAAGGCTCGACGGCGCCGGCGGCGCACGCGGAACCCATCGAGACGTGGATGCCTTCGAGGTCCAGCGCGATCAACATGCTTTCGCCCAGCACCTTCGGAAACGTGAGGTTCATTGTATTCGGCAATCGATCGCGAATCGGGCCGTTGAGGCGCAGACCGGGAATCGCGTCGAGAAGTTCCGCGAGCAATTCGTTGGCAAGCATAGAAAGGCGCAATGCTTCATCATGAAAGTGCTCGCGGACGGCCGCCGCGGCGGCGCCGAATGCGATGGCGCCGAGGAGGTTCGGCGTGCCGGCGCGAAGGCCTCCCTCTTGCGGACCTCCACGCATCATTGGGGTCAGCATCGAAGGATCGGCAACAAAGAGCGCGCCGATTCCGGCCGGTGCGCCGAGCTTATGCCCGCTCATCGTCATTAGATCGCATCGAAGTTCCGCGACGTTGATCGGAATGCGACCAACGGCCTGCGCCGCATCCAAATGAAACATCGCGCCGTCACGAGCGGCCGCTTCTGCGATCGTGCCGATTTCCTGAATCGTGCCGACTTCCGAGTTCGCCAGCGCGAGCGTCACCAACGCTGTATCAGTATCGATGGACGCAGCGATCTCGTCGGGCGATAAACGCCCCTCGCGATCGGGTGAGCTGCGGATGACATTTTCCAAAGCGTCGAGCGGCTTGAGTATCGAAGAATGTTCGATCGACGAGCTGATGACCTTGCGCCGCGAAGCTAGTGCGCGCGTCGCGCCGAAAATCGCGAGGTTGTTGGCCTCGGTACCGCCGCTCGTAAAAATGATCTGACGCGCATCGGCGCCGATGAGTGCTGCGACTCGCGCGCGGGCCTCTTCCAGCATCCTGCGCGCGGACTGGCCCGCGCGATGAACCGAAGACGGATTACCGCCGGCGTCATCCGCAAAACGGGCGATCGCGCCCTTGGCTTCGGGCCGCAGCGGTGATCCGGCATTATGATCGAGGTAGGTGCTCATCGAAACTGCACGCTAAATTAGCGAGGGTAATAAGCTACTCTACCGCGCGTCAGTTCAAAAGATATGGCTACGCAGCGGCAGCGTCGGTTTGTCGCAAATAAAACGGACGTCCTAGCGCGATGCGGAAACCGAAGCGGGACTGCGTACGGCGGCAACCACAGCGCCATCGGTGCCGCTCATATGCTTCACCGCGGCGGCGAGCAGAAGTGCGAGGGTCGCGAGAAGCAGGACCGTCTCGATGGCGAGGCCTCCGCCGGCGGATCGTATCCTTTTCTTGTTACGAGCATCCATCCGCGGGCTCCCCTTATGCCGCGGAGGTGGGCCGATGCGCCCTACTTCTTATCGCGCGCCCATCGAATCGTATCGAGGATGAAGAGGACGTCGGCCTCGCCCTTGACGCCGCCGAGCGGCGAGAAATCGCTAAGTATTTGCTGATCCTCCTCAGTCACCCGGTTTTTCTTCAGGAAGCGAGCATCGCTCAGGCAATCGCGCCATACGTTGCGGGCTTTTTGGTGCCTTGTCACTTTGGAGCTAACCGAGGCCATCTTATATGGATTTTCCTTGGTTAAGCCTTCGCGAACTACCTTGAAATGAGCATAGGTGCCACTTAATTATTGAGAACTATAATTAGTTTACGAGTATTTATCATCTGTTTGTGGCAGTCAAGCACAATGTAGCGGACAAGCGACAGGATTGTTTCGAAACCGTGCCAGCCGATCGGGTATTAGCAGCGCGTCAGCAACTGTTTACGGAGCGGTTTCGGAGGTACGAAAACGGAAAACTCCTTGGATTTGCTCGATTAAGTGGCTTTGTTTTTTCATTTTTCCATAGCAAGCTACGCATACGCCGGCGTAAAGACCGACAGTCGATCTATCAGCATCTCGCAATCGAATGGAAAAGGAAATATGGCCTAGCGCGTGTCAGTCCTGAACGATGCCGGGGGTCGGGAATTTCCGGCAGACCTCGCGAACCTCGCCCGCGATGCGCGCGAGGGCGTCGTCATCCTTTCGCTGCGCGATCGCGTCGTCCATCCATTTGCCGATGAGGCGCATCTCTGCCTCGCCCATCCCGCGCGAGGTCACCGCCGGCGTGCCGAGGCGGATCCCGCTCGGACTGAACGCCTTGCGCGGGTCGTACGGCACCGTGTTCGAGTTGCATACGATGCCGGCTTTGTCCAGCGCAGTCGCAGCCTGCTTGCCTGTGACCTGCTTGTTGGTCAAATCGATGAGCAACAGATGATTGTCAGTGCCGCCCGACACGAGGCTGAAGCCGCGCCCGAGGAGTTCCTCAGCGAGCGCCTTCGCGTTGCGCACGATTCGATGCGCATAGTCCTTGAACTCGGGGGTCGCCGCCTCCTTGAGCGCGACCGCGATCGCCGCTGTCGTATGATTATGCGGACCGCCCTGAAGTCCCGGAAACACGGCGCGATCGATATCGGCCGCGAACGCTTGTTTGCACATGATCATCGCGCCGCGCGGTCCGCGCAGGGTCTTATGCGTCGTGGTGCTGATAACGTCGGCATACGGCACCGGCGACGGATGCACTCCTCCAACGATAAGCCCCGCGATATGCGCGATATCGGCCAGGAAGTACGCCCCGACCTCTTTCGCAATTTCGCCGAACGCCTTGAAATCGATCAGGCGCGGATACGCGGTCGCACCTGCCACGATGATGCGCGGTTTTTCCTTGCGCGCCAGGTCGCGCACGACGTCGTAATCGATACGATGCGTCTCGCGATCGACGGGATATGATACCGACCTCCAAAACTTGCTGGTGACGCTAACCTCCCATCCGTGGGTCAGATGGCCTCCATGCGGAAGCAACATACCCATGATGGTCTCGCCCGGCTTGAGCAGGCCTGTATAGACCGCGAGGTTGGCGGGTGAGCCCGAGTATGGCTGGACATTGGCGTGCTCGACGCCGAAGAGTTTCTTCGCGCGCTCGATCGCGAGCGTTTCGATCTGGTCGATGTAGCGTTGACCTTCGTAATAGCGCTTGCCGGGGTAGCCTTCGGAATATTTATTCTGCAGGAGCGATCCGCTCGCCTCGAGCACGGCTTTGGAGGCGTAATTCTCCGAGGGAATGAGGCGGACAGAATCGATCTCGTAGCGCTCCTCGCTTTTGATGAGATCGTAAATCTCGGGATCGGTACGCTTCAGTTCATCCACGAAAATACTCCCGCCGCGCGCAAAATAGACCGCCGATTGTAGCGAGGCGCATCGGGAAACTTAACAGGCAACTCTTTGGTTCATGCTAGACTGGTTGTGGCACAACCGGAAGGAATGTGCCACAATCGGGAATCAATATGAAAACGTTGAGCATTCGCGAAATCAGATCGGCACTCCCGCATTTGGATAAGCTGGTTGCGGAAGCCGGAGAGGTGGTTGTTACGAGGCGGGGGCGTCCCGTGGCGAGGCTCCTTCCGATCCGCCGTCAGGGAGGGATTCAGCCGCTTACGGAGTTGCGCGCCATCTCTCCCCGAATGAAGGTGCCGAGCGAAGTTTTGGTTCGTCAAGATCGGGACGAGCGCTGAGCAACCTCATCTACATTGATACCAGTGCCTTGGCGAAGCGGTATCTGACCGAAACCGGATCGGACGAGCTCGACATTTTTCTCAAGCCAGTTTCTTCTCTGTCGATCAGTCGTCTCACGGTAGTCGAGATGCGATGCCTGCTCGGTCGACGCCGTCGCAACCGCGAAATAGAGCCCAGTCTGGAACGGCGCATGGTCGCTGAATTCGAAGGTGATATCGCTCGAGGAATCCTTGAGGTTTATCCTCTCGATGATCAGCACGCCATTCGTGCGCGCCAACTCCTCGGGCGGTTAGCGAACATTCCCCTGCGCGCTCTCGATGCTATTCATCTAGCGATAGCCGTGGAGATTGGAGCACAAGCGATCGCCACCGCGGACCAGACCTTTGCGGCAGCGGCTCGCGCGCTTCGGCTACACGTGGATTGGTTCGGCGAGAAATGACCAACTTCAGCTTGGTCGCTACTGCAAATCCGGGGGTGTCACCTTCGCGATCCACTCGCGATAGTTGCCGCTATAGCCGACCTTCTCCTGGCGCTCCCGGACTTTCGCGAGGATCGCATCGACGCTCTCGCGCGGCAGCTTCGGGCGCGCGTCCATCGCCGAAGCGACCTGCTCCGCTTCCGCAGCGGCGTTCTGACGCGCGACATCCTGAATCGATAGCTTCACGTCGCTGAGGCCGAGGTAACTCTCCGCGATCTGCGTGCCGATTTCGGTCCCGCTATCGAGCGAATCCTTGATGTTGCCCTTGCCGGTCAACACGTTGCCGGCCGCATAAACCGCCGTAGGTCCATCCATCAGCAGGCCGGTTTTCACGTCGCGATATTGATAGACCTCGCCCTTCTGCGGGATGCCCGGGATCGGCTCGGGGATGCTGCCGATCGAGCTGATGATCATGTCAGCATGCGCTTCTTCAGACGTGTTCGGCAGTGTGCGGACCTGACCGTCGGCCACTTCGGTGCGGCTGAAATTGACGCCCACCATCCTGCCGCTCTCGACGATAATGCCGGTGGGCACGCGAAGCTCCTGGAATTCGAACAGGAATTTGCGCATCGCCTTTTCGAGGATCTTTCCGCGCGCGTTGCGCATCGCCTCCTGACGCTTCGGCGGCGCATCGGGAGGGACGTCCGAGAGCGGCATGTCGATCACGCGACGCCGATAGAACAGCTTGCACGGCCTGATCGCGAGGTCGGCATACTTCAGCCCGTGCGATTCGACCACCGGCTCGACGCCCTCGCGCTCCAGCCGCACCATGTCCTCGTTGATGCCGCGCGCAGCGAGCCCGCGCAGTGTCATCTCAATTTGCAGCACCTTCACGACGTCGATCGATGCGAGCCCGCCGCCCACGACAATCGCGCCAGGCGTGAGGTCATAGCGCGGGCCGTCATAACTCTTTTCGAGATAATGATTGAACCAGTAGATGAGCGGATTTTGATAAACGAGGCCGCGATCGATGAATTGATCGGCGCCTTCGACCGGGAACGGACGATCGCGCCATGCGCCATGGGTCAGTACGATGACGTTGAAACCCCATTGCGTGCGCAGATCCTCAAAATCAATATCGCGCCCAAGCCGGCTGCCCGGAACGAACGCGATGTTCGGATGATCGAGGCGCTGGTTGATTTCCTCGTACTCGTCCCTGCGCTGCTTGACGTGCCATCGCGGCAGCCCGTCTTCGATCTTCCCAAATGGCCGGAGGTTCTGCTCGAACACGACGACCAACGCGCCACGGCCGGCGATGATCCGGGCAATTTCGGATCCCGCGGTGGCCGCGCCGATCACCGCGACTACATGACGCGCCTGATTACTCGGTGCCATAAAGAGGGAAGTATTAGTTATCGTGTGAAGCGAGGTTTTACAATGCTTACGCGCGGCGACACTTGCGCACGCCCAGGTCGCGTGGTTTCTTTGATCCCGCGATGATGCTGGTGGGGATTTTTTCGCGAGTTCCGATTTCGCGGGCCATTGCCATCGTCGCACTCGCCGCGCTTCTTTCCGCCTTGCAAGGATGCTTCGGGAGTTACTGGACGCATTCCGACAACGACGTTGCGGTCGGTGAGGAGCACGAAGTTAATTTTCCCGACGATCAGACCTTCGTGATGACGCAAGATGTGCTACGCGGCCAAGGCGTGCTGTTCGACACCAAGCCCGATCACAAGATCATCACCTTCTGGAAGCCGGCGGATAAGCCCGTCGGGACACTTTCGAGCATTGCCGGCAATGTCGCGCAATATCGCTATGAATTGGAGATCGCTCCCGATGGCAGCCGGCGCAGCAAAATTATCGCGAACCTCCGAACGGAGAACATCGCGCCGGATGAGATCGATAACTATAAGGCGAGCCGCAGGCTGAACCTGTTCAATGATTTCGATGAACTCGCATCGAAGCTGCCTCCGCCTCCGCTCACGCCCGGCAGCGGCGGTGTCAACTTCGCGCTGCTCCCCGGCGAGGATCTGGCCGCGCTCTCGAAGCGCGTCACCGGCACTCCCGCCAACTGGCCTCAAATCGCGAAAGACAACGGCCTCAAATCGGTGAGCGATACTGCGGGCCTACAAAGTGTATGGGTCGCCAACTCGCTCATTCCGAAGGCGGGCGCAGTCGCACCACATCATGATGGCGGACCGTAAGTCTGAGCGGGTGTCGCGAACTCAGTCAGCCGCGATCGTCTCGCTGGCGTCGTATTCCGGACAGAGCGCGGCCGGGCTTACCGCGGCGACTACCGACAGAAACTGCTCAAACGTCATATGGAGATTGAGAAATCCGCCTTGGCAGAAAACCCATCCAAAGTATTCGAGAATTTCGTCGGGAATCATCGCGGGAAGCCGTGGCGTCGTAGAGACCGACGGGAACGGGCGGGTCGCTGCAGCACGCAATGTCTCGAGCGTGCGGTCGGAGATCCGGTCACCTTCGTGAATGATGCTGCTTTCGCGCAGCGGTATGACCTTGCCTCGGGTGGTTCCGAACATAGGGCTGGTCCTCCTGATCCCCCATAGCCTCCCCGTAGCCAATATTGATTGTAAGGGTACCTGGATGCGCGTCAAGAGCGATTGAATGTTGAAATCAACTGCGAAAGTCCGCGATGAGCGTCATAACGAGCATAAGAATACCACAGCGCGTCGCAACGCGAATTGAGGAAACCTCATGACTACCGAATTTCAGGCGCTCACCCTCGGCGCGGTGCAGGGCCTGACCGAGTTTTTGCCCGTCTCCAGCTCGGCGCACCTGGTGCTCGTCCCATGGCTCTTCGGATGGGACGACCCCGGCCTCGCCTTCGATGTCGCACTGCACCTTGGAAGCTTGCTGGCGCTACTCGCCTATTATCGGCGCGAATGGATAACCATGCTGCTCTCGATCGTTCGCCCGGATCCCGCTTCGCGACGGCTGCTTATCCTACTGATTGTAGCGTCCGTTCCTGGCGCGATAATCGGACTGTTGCTGGAGAAGCAGGCCGAGACGATTTTTCGCTCG
>DATGKG010000081.1:0-4524 GCA_035294805.1 Binataceae bacterium (SeqCode)
TCGCAAAGAGCTTGCGGCAGAAGAGGATCCTGCGAAGCGCACAGCGCTCTTCGATGAGATGGTTGCGCGCATGTATCAGCATGGCAAGGCGGTCAGCACCGCGACGCATTTCGAGATCGACGACGTGATCGATCCGCTCGATTCGCGCAAATGGATCATGGCGGGCCTTCGCTCCACGCCGCCTCCACCGCCGCGCCACGGCAAAAAGCGCCCCTGCATCGATACGTGGTGACTCGCGGCGCGAGAGCGTTTAGATCGTCGGCGTGGCGGAAGGTGTCGGCGCGGGGGCGATCGCGCCGATCAGTCTCAACCTAGCGTTGCCATTGCTATCGAGGGTTCCGGAAATCGATCCGGTGCCGCTCAAACCGACGGTTGAGGGATCGAGATCGAAACCTCCGCCGAGCGTCTTCGTGCCGGCCGGAATTGTCGCGCTGCACAGCGATCCGTTGATGTCCATCGTGATCACCGAAGCGGCCGCAGTGAGCGTGAGGCTGCCGAAGATCGGTACGCATCCGTTTTCCGGCGTCGCATCGAAGTTGTCGAGCGTAATCGCGCCCGTGACCGAAGCCCTGCCGAATCCTCCAGTCGCGTTTCCGCTTATGCCGATACAGGTGCATGCGCCGCTACTGCCGGGACAATTCGCCGCGTATTGGGTGCCCGCCGTACATGCGAGTGGCACCGGCGCGGCGAAGGTGGCGCTGACGGAAGCAGCGACTCTCTTGGGTTTGGTGATCGGTCTCGATGCTGCGGTAGCAAGCAGTGCCGACGCGCTTAGGGCCGCGATGAGAATGACGGTTGCCAGTAGCTTCGACATTTCGGTTCTCTGCTAGATGTCGTCGATCGCACGCATGATAGCGCGCGCGTCACCAAGATAGCGACCGACGGTCGCGGCGTCGTGATGGCGCATCGACCAGTCGAGTTGGCGCACGATCATGTGCGCGAGATAAACCGCGGCGGCCGCGCGCGTAGTGCGCTCGAGCAGCGCGCGCCATAGAGCCTCGCGGAAGTCCTCGAACGGCCAGGTGTAGAAGAGCATCGTCGCGAGGTCGAATGCGCAGTCGCCGCTCTCCGCGCCTTCCCAATCGACCACGCCGGAGATCGCATCGCCATCGAGCAGCACGTTATTGGTGTGAAAGTCCCAATGCACGATGTCGTTGCGCCGCGGGCATTCCGCGGCCTTCGCGGTGACGAGGCGCTGCAGGCGATCGAGCAGCTCGGCACTTTCGGTGGAATAAGTCCGCAGCGTATCGAGGACGCAATATCCCGCATAACCCTCCATCACGCCTCGTATGATGCGGTCAGGTTCTTCACTGGTGGATTCACCTTGTCCGCGTTGGAGATCGTTGAGATGAAGAATTTGCGGCAACAGCGCGAGCGAGACGCGGTTGCCGATCGGAGCGCCGCGCAGCGCGGTTTGTAGCACGCGCTGCGTGTTTATATGCGCCAGGACGTCAGCCGGATTCATCGTTTCCTCATCGCAAAAGACCCGCGAGGTTGTCGAACGCCTCACGCATCGCGGGCGCCGGATGTACTTCGATCACGTCGTGCAGCTTTTGCAATTGCAGTATGAGTTGCGCGAGCCGCGCGTCATCTTTTACCATCAGCAACATCTCACTGCGCGCGGCGTCGGCAAGCGGGACGCAAATGATTCCGTCGAGGTTGAAGCTGCGGCGCGAGAACAGTCCGCATATGTGCGACATCACGCCCGGATGGTTGCGCACGATGAGCCGCAATATCGCACCCTCGGGCACTGAGGATGTGGTCGGCATTATGCCTCACCTCCAATCATGTCGCGATTCGCGCCTCCCGGCGGCACCATCGGATAGACGTTCTCCTCGGCGTCGATCGGAACATGAATCAGACACGGACCGGGCGTCTCGAGCGCTTCAGACAGCGCGGCAATTGGGTCTTCGACGCGTCCCAGATCGACCGCGTCGAGATTGAAGCCCCGCGCGATCGCAACGAAGTCGGTTCTGGAGCGGAACTCGGACGCGCAAAAACGCTCGCCATAAAAAAGTTGCTGCTGTTGGCGCACCAGCCCCAGCCGCTCGTTGTTGAGCAGGACGATTTTGACGTTGACGTTTTCTTCCGCGGCGGTCGCGAGCTCCTGGATGTTCATCAAAAGGCTGCCGTCGCCGCTGAAGCAGACCACCGTGCGGTCGGGCATCGCGAGCGCGGCGCCGATCGCGGCCGGCAGTCCGAACCCCATCGTGCCCAGCCCGCCGGAGGTCAAGAACTGGCGCGGCGATGAAAACGGATATGCTTGCGCGACCCACATCTGATGTTGCCCCACGTCGGTCGCGACGATCGCATCGCGCGGCAGCAATTCCGCCGCATATCGAATGATCCCATACGGGCGCAACGGGTCGGCGATTCCGGGCATCATGAGCGGATAGCGTGCGCGCAGCATTTCCAGATGCCGCATCCAGTCAAGGCGCGATTTCCTGGCAATCATCAGAAGAATGGCGCGGAGGAATTGGCCGGCGTCGCTCATGATCCCGAGCGACGGATTCTTGATCTTGCCCAGCTCGCTCGGGTCGATATCGACGTGCAGGATTTGCGCGCGCGGACAAAATTCCGCCGCCTTGCCGGTCGCGCGATCGTCGAAGCGAATGCCGATTCCGATCAGCAGATCGCACTCTTCGAGCAGCAAGTTGGTGTAGCGCGCCGCATGCATTCCGACCATCCCGGCGAATAGCGGATGCTCGCTCGGCAGCGCGCCGAGGCCGAGCAGCGTCGCGGCGGCGGGGATGGAAGCCTTCTCCATCAGCCGGATCAAATCGCCAGACGCTTCTGCGGCGATGACGCCCGCGCCGATCAGCAGCATCGGTCGCTGCGCCGAGTTGATCAGGTCTGCCGCGCGCGTGAGATCATCGCGACCGATCGATGGTGGACGATCGCGCCGCGCGGGCTCGGGAAGCGATTCGATTTCGACGGCCTCGGTCAGAACGTCCTTTGGAATGTCGACGGCAACCGGTCCCGGACGGCCGGATATCGCAATCCGGAATGCTTCGGGCACGACCTCGGCCAACTCGGCGCCCGAGCGCACCTGAAAATTATGCTTCGTGATCGGCAGCGTAAGGCCGTAGGTATCGATTTCCTGAAATGCGTCGGTACCGATCATCTTGCGCGGGACCTGCGCGGTGATCGCGACGATCGGAATCGAGTCGAGTTTCGCATCCGCGATGGCAGTCAGAAGATTGGTCGCTCCGGGGCCTGAAGTCCCGAGGCATACCGCGGCGTGCCCGGTCGCGCGCGCCATCCCCTGCGCGATGAATCCCGCGCCCTGCTCATGACGCGCGAGGACGTGGCGGACGGAGCTTTTGCCCAAGGCATCGTACAGCGGGAGACTCGCGCCTCCGGGAATTCCCGCGACTATGCTGATGCCGTGGCGTTGCAGCATCGCGATTACCAGTTCGGCGCCGTTCAGTTTCATGGAGCTCTCCTCATTCGGATTGCTCCCTGCGGAGGATGGAACGGCGGAGGCCAGAAGCGCGAAACCCCCGCCGGCCATCGCGCCAGCAGGGGTTTCGAAAGTTACTTGTTCATCCCCGGCTACGGCGCGGCGGCCTCGGTAACGACTACGACGACGAGAAGCAGGCCGAGAATTCGGCCGTTGAGAATCAGGTTGTCGCGCGCGTTGTCGGAGAACATCGAGCCGTTAAAATACAGTTGGCGCGCCGGCGAGGCAAGCGACATGAGTCAGGTGGCTTGACGGTCGCTTTTCTCTCGGCGCATAGATCGAGTTGGCTTCGAACGGAGGACAAGGTCGTGAAAATCGAATTGAATCACACGATCGTACCGGCGCATGACAAGGAACTATCGGCGCGATTTTACGAAAGGATTTTTGGACTCAAGTATGAGGGGCCGTTCGGACACTTCGCCCCGATTCGCATCCCGAGTCAGTCGCTGTCGCTCGATTTCGACAATCGCACGTCATTCCAAACGCAGCACTACGCCTTCAAAGTCGGCGAGGCCGATTTCGACGACATTTTCGGGCGCGTGAAGGCGGAAGGTCTCGCCTACGGCAGCGGGCCTTTCACTCCCGACGACATGAAAATCAACAACTGGAACGGTGGGCGCGGCGTTTACTTCCGCGATCCTAATGGGCATCTGCTGGAGTTGCTGACGAAAGATTACACGGCAGAAATGCTCAGATAACGGGTGTCAGCCTCATCGCATGGGAAGCACGCCGACTGTGCTTATGATACATAGCCCGCTGATCGGGTCGTCCACATGGCGTCCGTGCGCGGACCTGTTGCGCAAAGCGAGTTATGAGGTCAAGGCGCCCTCGCTCTCCCACGCTCTCGTCAGTGGACCTCCTTACTACGAACGAATGTCCGATTATCTCGCATCGACAATTCCGGCGACTGCCGAAGTCGTCGCGATTATCGCGCATAGCGGCGCTGGCGCTCTGGTGCCGGCGGTAGCGGAAAGACTTCACGCACGATGCTATGGCATTTTCGTCGATGCTATCCTGCCCCATCCTGGAAAGAGTTGGTTCGAAACTGTACCGGCGCAACT
>DATGKG010000082.1:0-5762 GCA_035294805.1 Binataceae bacterium (SeqCode)
CGCCGCGGTCACGATTACGATCAGGATCAGCGGCTCGATCGCGACCACGATCGCGAGCAGCGAGATGATCTGGATCAGGTTCGATATCACGCCGAGAACGAAGGTTACGAAGCGCGAAAGATTTCCCGCCGAGTTCTGCCGCGCGCGATACAGTACATCCTGCGACGCCGGATCCTCGAAGAAGCTCACGTCGAGGTTTCCCGCATGCCCAAGGATCAGGCTGTTGAGCTCGAGGTTGAGGTCGTCTTCGAGGCGCCGCGAACTATAGTCCTGCACCAGACGAATCAGGCCGTCAGATAGCGTTGCGATGAAGGCGAAAACCAGCCACGGCGCCATCTTTCCGAGCGCCAGATGCCCGGCTGCCAATTGCCGCATCGCCGAGTCGATCACACCGCGTGTCGCGAGCGCCTGCGCGGCTGGAACGACGCTTTGCACCAGATAGAACGCGATCAAGGCACCCGTCAGGAGGCGATTGCAGTTCCAGGTGAAGCTCAGGGCCCAGCGCGCATTGACGAACAACTGGCGCATGTTGCCGGTCGGCAGCCGAACCGAATTGCGACGCCGTGCGTCGCGCTGCGCCATTTTGAAAGACGAATCGATTGGTAAACCCCCCGACCGGCTCCAGCATAGCATTCCACGCCTCCCGTCAGTGAAGCTAGTAAAATTACGCTTCCATATGGGGTTCGTGTGCCACGCGCATTCCTCGAAGCCTGCCACTATGCTATCTGAAAAGCCTCCCGCCTTAAGCGATGAGTTGCTCCTTTGATAAGCTTCCGAGTGAGTTTCGACTCCTGCTGGCATGTCTGCACTGGCCGCTCGCGGACGATGATCGCGCGCGCATCCGCACCCTAATAGCCCAGCCATTCAAGGCGGAGGAATTTCTTGATCTCGTCCAGCATCATCAGGTCGCGCCGCTGGTGTTTCGCAACCTCGATAACGCCGCGCGAGACCTGACTCCAGCGACGCTGCTTTCCAACCTTCGCGCGCGGGCTGCCAATGCAGGGAGAAAATCGCTCCGACGCGTGATGGAGACCCTCCGCATCGCGGCCCAACTCAAGCGCGCCAGTATCGAGGTGCGCGTGCTCAAGGGCATCGCACTTTCGATCCACGCCTACCGCGATGCGACGCTGCAGGATTCCATCGACATCGACCTGCTGGTGCCCGCGCAGCAGGTATTCGAGGCGGAGAGCGTCCTGGTCGGGTGCGGTTATCGCCGGATTGATCCGCTCGCGCGCCTGACCCCTCATCGCAGACGCTGGCTACTGAATCATGCGCATCATATCGCGCTTGGCCATTCCCAGACCCATGAGAAAGTCGAGTTGCATTGGGGGCTTACGCCGAATCCATTCAAGCATCCGGGCTTTGTGGTTGAAGGCACGCCGACCGAGTACATAACCCTCGCCGCTCATCAGATTCCGTCGCTATCCGCGCAGGACATGTTTCTGCATGCTTGCGTCCACGGCGCGGAACATTATTGGAGTCGCTTGAAGTGGCTGGCGCAGATCGCGGCGATGACGCAGGCGATGACGTCTGCGGAATTCGCGGCCGTGGCTTCGCGCGCGGCAGAATTTGGAGTGACTGCCGAAATGGCGGCGGCGATTGCGCTGACCGAGCACTACCAGCTGACCAACCATCGCGAGGTCGATGTGTCTTCAGAAATCAGCGTCGCGCGCGATCGGATTCTGAATCGATCGATGATCGCAAGCGAAGGCGCAAGCGACCATTCGAACCATAACGCCATCGTGGAGTTTCGCGATGAGTGGCGCGCGGGCTCGTCATTCGGCTATCGGCGCAATCTCATCGAGCGGACTATCATTCGCGACGAAAGCTGGGAATTGCTCGACCTGCCGGATGCATTGTTTTACGGGTATGCGTTGCTCGCGCCGTTCGCATTGATGAAGCATCGCAAACGCATGCGCGCGCGCCGCGCGACTTCGCGTCAGCGGGTGTATGTATGAGGAATCGGTAGCGGTATGTCGGCACGCAATGCCATGCAATTTATCGCGCGAGTGCGAAGCGACGAGAAAACGAAAGCAGAGGTGCGCGCACTCGGCCTCGATCCCGAGCTTACGGAAGTCGCCGCGATCGGAGCGCGGATGGGACTGCATTTTTCCGTTGACGAACTGCGCAACGCGTACGGCTATGAATGGACGATGCGCGCGCTCTATTACGGCTTTCAAAAGAAAGAAGGCACCTGAGACCGTTACACTACGATCGTCATTCGACCCCGACCGGAAGACTTTCCAGTCCACGAAACAGCGAGCGCGCTTCCCATTGCGGCACTTCGGATTCCAACTTGAGGCGCGGAAAATTCTGCACGAAACTTTGCAACGCGATGTTTGCCTCGATCCTCGCCAAGGCCGCCCCCAGACAGAAGTGCGTGCCGAATGCGAAGGTGAGATGCTGCACCGGCTCGCGCGTGATATCGAAGCGCTCGGGGTCCGCAACCAGCGCCGCATCGCGGTTGGCCGCTCCGATCAACAAGATGAGCGCCTGTCCCTCCGGAATGACGAATCCATTCACCGATATGTCGGCTCTCGGAACCCGTCGCACGCGCTGCAGCGGCGCCTCGTAGCGAAGCATCTCTTCGACCGCATTTCCGATCAGTTGCGGATTGTCGCGCAGCAACTGGTATTGCCCGTGTTTCAGCAATAGATACACACCGCTGGCGATCAGATGCTGCGTGGTGATGTGCCCGCTGACGAGAATCGCGGCGCAGTTGGCGAGGATTTCATCGCGAGTGATTTCTCCGCGCGTGCCGGCCTCGCGCAGATACTCGAGCATGCTGCCTTTGGCTGGAGTGACCTTGCGAAAGAACTCCGCCATCGCCGAGAGCGCCATGATTCCGCGTTCCTTGTCGATCGGAATCCGGTCGGCGGCGAGGCTTGAAGACATATCGCGCGCCCACCTGCGCATCACAGGCGGATTGGCCGGTACCCCGAGGACTTCGGCAATCACGCGCAGTGGGAGCGGAAAGGCAAAATCGGAGACCACGTCGAACTTCGATGCGCCTTGGAGTTTTGCCAGCAGATCATCCGCGATCGCTTGCGCGCGAAGTCCAAATGCGGCGATCTTTTCGCGCGTCAACGACGTCCTCATCAGCGTGCGCAGCCGGCTGGAGTCCGGCGGATTGCGGCCAAAAATTCCGAGTCCACTGATTTCGGCGGTCTTGTGCCGGATGGTCTGGATCAGGTCGTCGGAACGACTCGAGACGACCGCTTCCCAATCCTTGTGATCGGGACCGTACTGCGGCGGACCGCCCGGATACGCGCAGCTCGGATCGCTAAGAATCGCGAGCACATCAGCATGGCGGGAGATAAGCCAGTGGCCGTGAAAATAATATGGTGGGCGCGACCGTAACTGGCGGAACAGCGGATAGGGATCCACCCGCAGTTCATCCATATTGAAGTAATTCTCGATACTGTCGTCGTCAGTAGGATTTCCAGATTCCACGCGCGAGTCCTAAAGCAGCCAGCACGCTGGCCGTAGTAAAATTTGCGTTACGATCCAGCGCCACAATACTCTTTGCGAATCCGTTCGGATCATTCACGTCGACCGGAGGCGATTGCAACCACGCCGACGGATTCCAGGCGCCATCGGGACGCTGCTCGCCTATGAGCCATTGCACTTCGCGTATCGCCAGCGCGCGTGCTTGCGAGTGATCGGATGCCGATAGCAGCGTGCGCAGGCTCCATGCGGTAGCGAATGGCGATTCCGCCTTGCACGCCGTCGAGAAAACTCCGCCGTCTGCGCCGACGCGATGGGATGTCCATCGGAGCGCCGATTCTATCCGCGCGCAGTCATTGGGATCGCCCGACTGAACCAGAGCCGCCGTCGCGAGGCCGGTGGCATATTCGCTATCCATCCACCAGAAGCCGTCCCATCGCCCATCTGTTTGCTGCGCCGACCGAAGGAATCGCAGCCAATCCGGACGCGGCTGCGGCAAGTTCGCGGCCGCCGCGGTGACACATGCGTGGGCCTCGCACCATGGATTTACGCCGGAACTGGTAAACAGCCGGATGCTGGCCTCGGGCAGGTAGGTTGCAAGACCTCCATCGGCATGTTGATGCTGACCCAGGAAGTCATACGCAGCGACGGCATTGGGCGACTTCGAGGCACCGACTACATGCGCGAGGTGCAGTCCCCATACCGTGCTGTCGGCATCGGTCGCGGTGACGACACCGAAACCCCATCCTTCGCCGATGCGGCGACGATGGCATAGCACGCGCCAAACCCACTGCGCGGCGCGCCGTGCATCATCGCGCTCGAATGCTCCCACGACGGAAGCGACGTAGGCGCTGACCCACTCATCGCTCGCGCCGAAATAATAGAACCACGGATCATCGACTGCGGAGGCGGGGAAGTCGTGCCACATTCCGCTCAGCAGCCGGTTGCGCAGCAGATAGTTGAGCGCGCCGGAAATCGCGCGCTCAAGATCATTCGGGTGCGGCGCAAGCTCAGACGGCATCGACACCATCGCGCGCTTGAACGGATTGGTCGGGAGTTGCGAGGTTTTCCGCTTGCTCCGGTAATAATGCGTGAAGCCGAGGTAGGACTTGAACTTGAGCGGCGCGCCCGCCAGCCATGTCACTTTGATGTGGCTTAGATAGCGCTCAATAAGCGCGAAGCGGTCGGGTTTTTCCAACAAGCCTTCGACGATAAGATTCGAGGGCCAGGGCGCGCTGGACGACTGCGGGGTCTCGCGCGCCCACCATTTCTGCAAGTCCTCGCGTTGCGCTTCGGTGCAGACCGACGCCTCGACCAGATGCTTTAGCAGCTTGTCCCAATGGACCTGATCGTGAAGATGAGTTGAGCATTCGAGGCCGATTGGAATGCCGATCTCTTCGCCCACGTCGATGCACAGATTGATCCGATTCGCGAACGCGAACATGTCACATAGCAGGTCTTCCAGCCCGTCGTTCGAGCCTTTCCAGCCAATCGCATCGAGATAGGTGACGAATTGATCGGCGTGCAGGCTTCGCACATTCAGTCTGACCGCGGGAGTGTTACGCGCGAGCATCATCCCAAGATGACTGATGGTGGCATTGTCCGGCGCGCCAGCGATGCATCGCTCGATGCCGCGCATCAGCATGGCGACTCGGGCCGGCTCCAGGAACAGCTTGAGCACCGCCTCGATCGTGTCGCGCTTGGTGGCTGGCAGGAGTGCCTCGTCGACGGTGTTCTCGTCGCGAAAACGATCATCGCGCGCCAACGCGAAAAATACCGACGGGGAGGAAATCCGCTCCGGATGATTGCGGACGTCGTATTCAAAAATCAGGTTGGGAATCGCCTTGTGAAAGAGCGAGTCGTTCCGTCCCCATTCGCGGCAGAATTCGAGCAGCGAGGTGATCCAGCCGCCGTCGCCATTCGCGGTATGCGCGCGCTTTTCGAGCCACGCCATCAGATGCGCGATCTCTTCGCGCCGAAAGCCTTGATGAAAATCCACCCATCGCTCGGCGTCGCCAAGGGGGCATTCGAAGCCGGCCCACGCGACCGGCGGTGCATTGCGCGCCCATCGATCGAGCGCCGCGAGCCGGGCCTCATCGAAGAACACCCGCGGCAACCCGGGCGCGACGACTGCGAGTGCTTCAGCTAACGAAGTAGACATCGCATCTTCCAATCAACCAGTCCGGCCATCAACCAATCCGGTGCGCGGCTGATGCAGCATCGAGCGCGATAAGATCTTCGCTTATCTTTTCGACATTCGAAGGCAATTTCGAAAGCGCGTCCGGTACCGTGAGATGGCGGCAGGCGACGTGCTG
>DATGKG010000083.1:0-6820 GCA_035294805.1 Binataceae bacterium (SeqCode)
GTCGGAGGCGTGAAGAGCCCTAGTACGTCATCTACGCTCGACGGCGGGGCGCCGTTCATATCGAAAACGCCGAGCACATTGCCTTCGCGATCGACCACCGCGACGACGACATTAACCTTGTCGTGCACGGCCTGCGTCACCGCCGACGCGATGATGTTCTGGACATCGGTGGTCTGAAGCTGTCCGGTGGGAAGTTCGGTTATCGGAGCTGCCGACGCTAGCGTGGCCGGCATGAGTATCAGAGCGACGGCCGCCGCACACCTTCTAGCCAACGAGAGAAAATTCAGCTTACTCACTTGAACTCCACCGACTTGCTGATGCGCCGCATTCCGGCGGCATGGCAACTGGGCAAAAATAGCGGACGCGTGTCTCTTGTCAAGGAAGCTTGTCGCCTGACCGAAGCTCGCGCACCATTGAGGCGATTTTTTGCGACTTCAGGTTTGACTCTGCTATGCATCAAGGCATAATCCCAAAGCGCCAAGTCCACGGAGTTTAGTTAAGTGAGTGTTCCTGAGCCATCGTTGAGCATCAGCGCGCCGCAGTTATGGCAGCGGCTCGAGGGAATCGAGCCTTTCCCGCATTTCAACCAGGAACAGAGGCAGAACTTTCTCAATGCCTACGAGCGTCGGGAAGGTATCGACGTAAAAATTTTCAATAAAGGCGACCTCATCTGTAAAAAGGGCGAGTACGAACTCGACCTATGCTTCGTGCTCACCGGCAGCGCGGATATCTACGACGAAGTCGCGGGCGAAGGGTATAAAAAGGTCGCGGCATTTCCCGCCGGCGCCTTTTATGGCGAGCTGGGCGCCCTCGGAGGTCTGCCGCGCTCCACCGATGTCATCGCGGGCGAGGACGACACCGAAATCCTCTACATCCCCAACTACGCGCTGAAGTTCGTCAATTCGAATATCGAAGCGCGCACGCTGATTATGGATCGCTATCGCGACCGCGCGGTCCGCGCGATGGCGAACGCGATCGATCTGTTCGAAGGCGTCCCGCGTACCTTCATCGACAAACTGATTCCTCATTGCGAGATCGAACGCTACGACCTGCGCGGCATCACGCTGATTAAGCAGGGCGAGGAAGGCGACGCGCTCTATCTGGTGCGCGACGGATTCGTGCAGGTGGTGCGCGAGCGCGAAGACAGCACCAAGCGAGTAACGGCATACATTCGCGGCGGCGAATATTTCGGTGAGATGGCTCTCATCGGAGGCGGCAAGCGTTACGCCAGCGTGCTCACCGCGGGCAAGTGCGAGTTGATCAAGATCCCCAAAGAAGACTTTCTCGCTCTATGCAAACAGTTTCCCGCCGTCGAGCAGAACGTCCGTAACACCGTCCAGCGACGCTATCACGAAGAGGAACAGCTCTCACCCGAGATGTCGGCCATGCTCGAAAAGGGCGGACAACTCGGCATGATCCAGGCCGACGCGTTGCTGGTGATGGACCTCGATCGATGCGTGAAGTGTGACAATTGCGTAAGCGCGTGCGAAACGCTCCATGGCGAGAGCCGGCTGGTGCGCACCGGCATCCAGCTCGGCAAGTATCTAGTGCCTGCGGCCTGTCGTCATTGCGATGATCCCAAGTGCATGACCGCATGCCCAACCGGCGCGGTGAAGCGCCGGCAAGAAGGCGAAATATATTTCCAATACGACATGTGCATCGGATGCGCGAACTGCTCGATCGCGTGCCCCTACGACAATATCGCGATGATCGAAACGCCGAAGTTCGACACTGCGCAGGCCAAGAAACAGAAGTTCATGCGCGACCGCGAAGTATATCGTCCATATCCGCTGGCGTCGCACGATGCGGGTTCGATGTGGGCGAAGATTTTTCCCAAGCACGCGGCCGGCGAGCGGGCGCGGGTCGAGCCCGGCTTCTTCAGCAAAATTCTCGGCCTCAATCGCGCGGCCGATAAGAGCGTCGCAGCGCCGGTGTCCGAAGCCGCCGCGAAAGAACAATCGGCCCACGCGCATATCCCGATTTCATTTCCCATCAAATGCGATCTCTGCGACGGCTTGCCGTTCATGGGATGCGTGCATAGCTGCCCCACCGGCGCTGCCATCCGCATCGATCCGGCCACGCTCTTCGAGGAGACCGGTGCGATCTCGGTCGGATCGCGCCTGCGCAAGGCACACGGCGGCAGCGACTAGAGCGGAACATGGCCGCAAGTTCGGTTCAGAAGATCACGGCTCCGGTCGGACCGGCGCGCACCCCGCGCCGGACGCTGCCACAGATGACGCCGATCGCGCTCGGATGCGGCGTGATCGTGATCATCGCGCGGATGCTCACCACTGGCATCGAGCAGCGCGTCGGTGTGTATTTAAGCGGCATCATTACGGCAATTCTGTTCGTAGGTGTGGGGCTATATAGCGTTCGCAAGCGCAACCTGTGGTTTTCGCTGCGAATGCTGAACCTCGCACGCCGGGTTTTTCCCAAGTCGGTTTTTGGCACCGTCGTTTTCCTCGATCGTCTCGAGACCTGGCGCGCGACCCATGTCGTCGTCGCGATGCTTTCGCTGCTGCCGTTCTGGTGGCATATGCAGCGCCATCTGATGGGGCCCCTGGAGGCAGCGCTCGCGACGGCGGTGGCGTTGCTGTTTATCAGCGGGCTCTTCGGCGTGCTGATTCAGGATCGCTTGCCGCATTACATGACGCGTTTCGCCGAGCATGAGGTCCGCACCCAGGATGTCAATGCGAAAATCAACGCGGTGTATGTCGAAGCCGAAGAGAAAATCCTCGGCCACACCGAAGCCTTCACCCAGGATTATCTCAAGCGCATCAAGCCGGTGCTGCTCGAAGATCGCTCATCGTGGTCGTTGTTCGGGGCGACGATCGCGCGGCGCGACATCGGCAATGAGGTCAATCTCGCGCTGAGCGCGAACAATCCCTATAGCGATGCCGACGCGAACGCATGGAACGACCTGACCGAGCTCGCGACGCGCAAGGTTAATCTCGAACAGAATGACTTCAATCTCTGGCTTAGCACCAGTTGGCTGCGATTCCATGTCATCGTCGCGGTTCTGACCTTCGCGTTGCTCGGGTTCCACATCCTGTCGGTCCTCTATTATGGAGGTGCATGAGTAGCCGGCGTCGATATCTGGTCGGGACCGGACTGGTGGCGACGATTGCGCTGACGTGGCTGCTCGCGCTGCATCGCACCTATTCGCCCGGACCGGTCTCGCGCGGGCACGCGAAGTTCGAGGCGCAATGCGCCGCATGTCACGAGCCGTGGCATGGCGCGTTGAACGCCGGATGCGTCGATTGTCACGGCGACATGTCTTCCAACAAGCACTCGGGCACCAAGCTCGACGATAAGGATTCGGGCCTGATGCCAGGGATTCATCTCGCCGGGCTCAAAGGCGAGCTCGCGTGCCTCTCCTGTCACACCGACCATCGCGGGCGCAATCCGCATCTGATGCGCACGGCGGGAGGCACCTGCGTCGAATGCCATCAGCATCCGTCGATTGCCGATGTCAGCAAGCATACGAAGCCGATCGAGATGGCACGCGGCTCGAAACACTTCTTCAAGCAGGCCTACTCGCACAAGAAGCATTTCGAGATGATCGCGAAGGTAACTCCTATGCTGAAGGAGTTGCCGTGCAAATCGTGCCATGAGGTCGAGACGCCCGCCGAAGAGGGCAGCCACGAGAACATCGTGCTCAAGTGGAGCGGATGCGCCGGCACCAACTGCCATGTGAGTCCGCAGGACAAGTTCCTGCAGATGAGTACTTCGCTCGGGCCAAATCCGGTGATTCTGGCGAGCTGGGACACGCTGACGCTCAAGCACGTCAATGCGATGTTCGAGCACTCGCCCGGCCATCTGCAGTCGGAATGCAGCTTCTGCCATAGCGATATCCAGAACAGCGACAAGATCGGCAACTCGCCCGATAAGCATGCGACCAAAGTGCTGAACTGCTTCGAATGCCATGCGCATCAGCAGGAGCAGAAGCCGGCACTGCAAAATGCCGGCATCATCGGCGCCGCCCTCGTCTTCGCGCAGGAAAATGCGCCGCCGTCGGGAGCGCCTTCGATCGCGTCGGGCGCGCCCGAAAAGAAAATCGTCGCGTGCACCGGATGCCATGCTTTCCACGTCTCCGGCCCGACGCCGACGCACGATTTCACCGGACCTCCGCCAATTACGCGGCCGCATCTGAATCCGGGGCTGACCTTCGCGATGTATGTGCCGGGGTTCGCGCGCGCGCATGGCGGCGTGCACGGCATCCAGATGCACCACATCCTCATCAATCCGTGGTGGATGGGCGCGCTGGCGCTCATCGCCACCGGGACGATGTTCGGCGCGTGGATGCGGTACCTGCCGCGGCTGACGACGCTGCAACGCACGGTCGGCAACGTCGCGCCGCAGCGCACGACCGAAGTCCCCGCCCTCGACGACACCTATCAGAGCACAGTGGCGAGGCTTTACATCGTTGGCGAAACAGCAGGGACCGCATCAATCAACCTCGCAATGCGGTCGGGACGGCAATCGATCGAGTTCATCGCCAATCTGCTCAAGTTTGAGAAAGCGGCCACCGCGCCCGATGTTTATGATGTCGCAATCGTCGGGTGCGGCCCAGCCGGCATCAGCGCATCAGCCACCGCAATCAACAAGGGGCTGAAGTACGTCGCACTCGAGAAGATGACGGCCATCAGCACCATCAAGGCGTACCCGCGCGGCAAGTTCGTGCAGGCGACCTCGATCGATATCGCGGAGTATGGGTCGTTCTTCATGGAGGGCGACACCTCGAAGGAATCGCTGCTGTCGACGTGGGAGAAGATCATCGCGCAAACGGGCGTGAAGCCCAACGAGCGCGAGGAAGTGACCTCGATCACGCGCGTCGGCGACCTCTTCGAGGTGAAGACCAACGCCGATCACATCTACAAAACGCGATTCGTCGTGATGGCGATTGGCGTGCGCGGTTCGCCGCGTCATCTGGGGCTTGCGGGCGAGACGCCAGAGCGCGTCGCGTACAACCTCATCGAGCCCGAGGAGTATCAGAACAAGAAGCTGCTCGTGGTCGGCGGTGGCAATGCCGGCGCAGAGGTTGCGCAGGCACTCGCCAATCCGGACTTGCATAATCAGGTGAGCTTCTCATTCCGCACGCCGACGCTGGGGCCGCCGGTCACGCCGGAGAATGCCGAGAAGATCAGCGCCTTGCAGCAGAAGGGATTGCTGACCATCTATCCGGCGAGCCAGGTGATGGAAATCAAACCCGGCAAGGTGGTCATGGGGCCGCTGGCGGGCGGCGGACCCGATCGGCAGGCGGGAACCGGCGCGGTGGTTCTGACCCAGCCCGCGGAGATCGACAATGACTTCATCTTCGCGATGCTGGGCGCCGAGCTGCCGACGCGCTTCATGAAATCGACCGGCATAAAAATGATCAAGAAGGGCCACTAGACGATATCGATCGCTTCCGCGCAGGCTTCAGCTCCGATTCCGGCCGAAAATCCCGCGTCTTCAAACTCAAGTAAGTACCCTTTTCACCTATCTGTCTTCGCACAGTAGGGCTTTTTCGTCTTGACCCAATGTGGAGTTGCTGATAACAGCCTGAATAGAATGTTAATGAAAGTTAGCACTAGTTATTGACGGATAGTTATAAGCAACCAGAGATCCACGGATCGAAAGGTACTTTTTCAAGTCGGAAAAAGATTCGCTTATCGCTTGTTAAGACAGTGAGAAAAAGAAAGGAGGAAAAACTGATGGCTCGCCATGGCGTCGCTTTTGGCAATTCCCATTTCCGGCCCGCATATTCCGATCGAACCGGCTCGAAGAGCCGGCAATTGCAAATTTCACCCGCACTGGAACGGAAGTGGTTCGAGTTCGACCGCGATGCCGTGAGCGGCGTGCTGGACACGCTGCAGCGCGCGATTGATCAGGGCGCGACTCAAATGGAAATGATCGCCGCCGAGCAAATCTTCGATTCGATTCTCTCGAAAACTTTCTCGCGGACCGCGCGCCGCCTCGATCGCGTGCTGCTCGAGCTCAAACGGTTGGTAATCGGAATCAATGGCGCCACCGGCTATCCGAAGCCGCAAAAAGATTGACGGACCAAAAGGTGGGTCTTACGTAAGCGCCGCCCGCAGGCGCTCGCGGTCAAATCCCGCAACTACAGTCTTGCCCGCGATCACCAGCGGGCGCTTGATGAGGTTCAAATCGCTAGCCATCAGCTTTAGCGCCTCGGATGCGCTGAGTCTCTTGCCGGCAAGCCCTCTCTGCTTGTAGGCAGGACTCTTTGGATTGAGAAAATCGCGCGGGTCGAGCCCGGCGTCATCGAATAGCCGCTTCAGTTCCGCCTCATTCAAGGGATTTTTCGCGTAGTCGCGCTCGTCCAGCTCGACGCCGAGGTCATTGCGCAAGAAACTTCTTGCGTTGCGGCAGGTCGTTCAGGACGACTTCCAGAAAAATCGCGCCTTCTTCATCGCTCGCTACTCGATGCTGGTGTCAGGCAGCGCTCCCGGATGACCGACTGCGCCCGCGCCTCGATCCATCGGCTGCGCACCTCCGGCGGGAGCAGCGGCCGCACCGGAGCTCGGCATCGGGCTGATCGAGGGCATGGAAGCGTTCGATGCCGGTGGCGTCATCGGCTGAACAGTCGTACTGTCCGCCGAGGTTGGCGCGGTATCGGTCGGGCCGCTGAAGTGAATCGGCTCCTTACCCGCGAGCATGTCGGGAGTGACGACATAGTCACCGCCGAGTGAACTGCGCCAGATGGTATTCGCGGTCTGCGTATTGCCGCCGGTCAGGCACCATGCGCCCCCGCCGACGAGTCCGCCAAGGATCGCATACACCAGCTTGGCGGGAATGTAGACGACGTTGGTCAGCA
>DATGKG010000084.1:0-4649 GCA_035294805.1 Binataceae bacterium (SeqCode)
CGCGCCTTTCCTCGTCAACACCGTCGTCGGTTTCATCGGGCCTGAATATCTTTTCGATGCGAAGCAGATCACGCGCGCGGGACTCGAGGATCACATGATGGGCAAGCTGCTCGGGGTGCCGCTCGGCGCTGACGCCTGTTATACCAATCATGCGCGCGCGGATCAGAACGATTGCGAAAATCTCGCGATGCTGCTCGCCGCCGCCGGATGCAACTACTTCATGGCGTTGCCGATGGGCGATGACGTCATGCTCTCGTATCAATCGACCAGCTATCACGATGCGGCCGCGCTGCGCGAGGTGCTGAGTCTTCGTCCGGCGCCGGAATTCGAGCGCTGGTGCGAGGAGCGGGGAATCTTGCGTGAAGGCAAACTCACGCGCCGCGCCGGCGATCCTTCGATATTCAATGAAAAAAGGCGCTGAAGAAACGCCGGCGCGGCTCAATATCGGACGCGCGGGCGCGCGCTACCTGACCGCTGCGCTGCTGAAGTTTCGCGCCGATCATGCGCGCGCCGTCGATGCGGTGATGACCGAGGTCAGCGCCGATTGGCCGCGCAAGAATGGATTCATCGAGTTCCATAGTGAAGCCGCCAACCGCGACGAATATCTTCGTCGGCCCGAGCGCGGCCGCCGATTGCGTCACGATGAAATCGCGAAACTCAAGGCGCTGCATCGATCGAGCCGGAAACCGTCGGTGCTGATTCTCGTAGGCGATGGTCTGTCGTCGTCCGCGGTCGAAACCAACGCGGCGCCGTTGCTGCGAGCGCTTACCAAGTTGCTGGAGGCGAAGTATCGACTTCTTAAACCGATCTTCGTCCGCAATGCTCGCGTCCGAATCGAGGATCATATCGGCGGGATTCTGCGATGCGATCTGGTTTGCATGCTCATCGGCGAGCGGCCCGGACTCGCGACTGCCGAAAGCCTCAGCGCGTATGTCATCTACCGTCCGCGCCTGGGTTCGAGGGAGCCCGAGCGCACCGTCATTTCGAATATCCATCGCGGCGGGATTCCGAATGCCGAAGCCGCGAAGCAAATGGCGACTCTTATCGACGACGCGATGCGCCACCGCGCGACCGGGGCGAAGCTCGCCGCCATCCTTGCCGATCGATAGCCGATTGCGGCGATATCACTGTGCGGCTAGGCTGAAATGCACATCGCCACGCTGGGGTCCGCATGTCCGACCACGAAGCTGTAATCGAAGCGAACCGGAAATTCTATCGCGCGTTCGAAAGTCTCGAGATCGAGAACATGGAGAAGGTCTGGCTCAAGGATCGCCAGATCGTTTGTATCCATCCGGGGTGGCGCAAACTGTCGGGATGGGGCCCGGTGATGGAAAGCTGGGAGCGCATTTTCGAAGGCGTGTTTGAGATGACTTTCGACATCGGCGATGTCGATGTCATCATGACCGGCGACCTCGCGGTGATTATCGTCGAAGAAAATCTCACCCAGCGCGGCTACGATGGCACCATGAAAACGCAGGTACTGACCACCAACGTCTTCGAGCGAGTGGGCAACGATTGGTTCATGGTGATGCATCACGGATCGCCGGTGATGGAGCCGCCCGGGTCCGAGCCGCGGCTCCAGTAGGGTATACATCGATGCTCAAGCGCGTTGATCGAGTCCAAATCGCGGTGCGCGATAGCGCTGCTGCTGAGCGCGTCGTGGCCGAGGTGTTCGGCGGCGAGCTGATCCGCCGCGACGAGGTTTCGATATTGCGCGCGAAACGCTCGACGATGCAGGCCGGCAGCAGTCTCATCGAATTGCTTCAGCCCAATGGCGCGGGGCCGATCGCGGACTTCCTCGCGAAGTATGATGGCGGACTATACGGCGCTGGCTTCTCGGTCAACGACATCGATGCCGCGGCGCATCATCTTGATACGAGTGGTGTGCGCTACGAGCGTGCTTCCGGGCAGCTCTATCTCGATCCCAAGGCGACCTTCGGCATCAATGCGGTGCTAAGCGCGCATCACGAGCGCAATCCGGTGGGTGCGATAAAATGGATCTATGAAGTTACGAATGTCGTCACCGATTGGCGCGCGGCATCGGATCGCTACGCTCAGATTTTCAACCTCGACGCGTCGAAGTTCAACCCAATTTCGAGTCCGGAGTTTGGCTATACCGGCACGCTGACGCTGTTCAATCCGCCGGCGCGACTCGATCGCATCGAGATTTCGCAAATCACCGATTACGAAAAAGCGATGGGCCGCTTTCATCGCAAGCGCGGCGATTCGCTGTACATGTTTTTCGTCGAGACCGACGACGTCGATACGCTCGCTAAGCGGCTCGAGGCGCGCGGATCGAAATTCGCGCCGCGCCCGCGTGACAAGGCCGGGATGCCCGAGCTGTTCATCCATCCGACCGCGTTTAATGGCGTGCTGGTCGGCGTCAGCCGCACCGAACATGCGTGGACATGGTCCGGCGATCCGGAACGCGCGCGCCGCGCCGCCACCGCGCGCGCCTCGGCATAGAAACTATGGATGCTGATCGCGTCGCGAATTTCGTGATGGATGGCGAGGGCAACGTCGTCGAGTGGGACGCCGCCAGCGAACGCATCTTCGGATGGACCCGCGCCGAGGCGCTGGGCGCCAAGCTCTCCGCGCTAATCATTCCGCCCGATCAGCGCGCGCTCCACGAGGCTGGATTGGTGCGCTACAAAGCGACCGGGCAGGGCAAATTCATCGGCAAACCGCTCCGGATCGTGACGCTCAATCGCAATGGCGATGAGGTTCCTATCGCGATCACGATCTCGATGGAACGTGATGGCGACGGGTATCGATTTCCCACCGTCGTGCGCGTGCTCGATCAGGATCCGCCAATTAGGTCCAGCAGCTAGAATTTTTCGCGCTGGCAACACGTCATATATCTTGCCGCGGCTGGCGGCCCATCTCCGACATCCCTAAGGAAAATTCTTGGCCCCACTTTCCGAATCCCAACTGCTGCGATTCCTGCTTGAGGTCGCGGCGCTGCTGCTCGTCAGCCGTATCCTGGCCGAACTCGCCAAGCGGTTCGATCAGGCGCCGGTCGTCGGTGAGCTGCTGGCGGGCGTTCTGCTCGGCAAATCCGTGCTGGGTCACCTCGCGCCGCCGCTGTATGCGTACCTGTTCACCGCCGATCCGCTCGTGATGCATCTGCTCGAGTCGCTCGCGTGGCTCGGCGCGATCATGCTGCTGCTTTACATCGGGTTGGAAACCGAACTGGAAATTCTCCGCGGACTCGGGCGCACCGCAGCGTTGATATCGAGCTTCGGCATCGCGATACCGTTCGCGAGCGGCGTCGCACTCGGTTACATGCTGCCCACGAGCTATCTGGCGAATCCTAACGGGCGCTTGATCTTCGCGCTCTTCATGGCGGTCGCGATGTCGATATCCGCGGTGCCTGTGATCGCAAAGATTCTGCTCGACCTGGGCCTCATCAAGCGAGAGCTCGGCATGCTCATCCTGGCAGGCGGCATCGTAGACGACACCACCGGATGGCTGTTGTTGTCGCTGGTCGCGGGGCTGGCAACCGCGGGCCACGTCGACATCAAAACGGTGAGCACGCTGGTACTCGAAGGCGCCGCGTTCCTCGGGTTTTGCTACTTCGTCGGATATCGGCTCGTGCGCAACCTGATGCGATGGATCGATGACCGCACCTTCATTGAACATGGCAGGTTCAGCGCGATGATTCTGATCGCGCTGGTGTGCGGCGTCGTCACACAATTCATCGGACTGCACGCGGTGTTCGGTGCGTTCGTCGCGGGGCTGATGATTCGCAGCTCGACGCGCGTGCGCAAAAGCGACATGGACGAATTGAAGGCCATCAGCCTCGGCGTGATGGCGCCCATCTTCTTCGCCTATTCCGGACTCAAAGCCGACCCCGCGAGCCTCTCGCATCCGATCGTGCCGATCATCGTGCTCGCGATCGCATGCGCGGGAAAACTCCTCGGGTGCGGTATCGGCGGACTGCTCGCGAAGCTCAAGCCGAAGGAAGCGCTGTCGGTTGCGATCGGAATGAACGCGCGCGGCGGCATGGAAATCATCGTCGCGCTGATCGGACTCAGCCTCGGCATCCTCACCAAGGAGATGTACACGGTCATCATCATGGTGGCGATTGTGACCTCGATCGTCGCGCCACCCGCGCTCAAATGGTCGCTTGGCAAGGTCGAGTTCACGCGCGGCGAAGAGGAGCGGATGGAGCGCGAGAAGCTGATGGCGCGCCTGCCGCTCAGCAGCGAGGGCGCGAAGCTGCTGGTGCTCAGCGGCGGCGGACCGCATGCGGATTTGGCGGTGCACCTGGCGGCCGGTCTCGCGAGTCATCACGATGCGAGCATCACGGTATTCCGCGCCACGACGGCTGGAAGTCCCGACACGTCGGCTCAATTCAATGAGCAATTCGAACGCATCAAGGGAATCGCCGAACAATCAGGCGCCAAAAGCGTCCTGCAGCGCACCGGCGTCGCGGAAACGATTTCCGAGGCGATCGAGGAAGAAACCGCGCGCGGTTACGATGCGATCTTCGCGGGCGCATCGCAGCTCGATGGTCATGCGGATCTGGGCGGCGAGGTGCTGCGCGAGCTGTTGGCGAGCGCGCGCGCACCGGTCGTCATCGTGCGTGACGCCGGCGCGAAGGTGCCGCTGCGGCGCATCCTGTCTCCCACTACCGGCGCCGACTT
>DATGKG010000085.1:0-8603 GCA_035294805.1 Binataceae bacterium (SeqCode)
CAGATAGACGCCGCTTAGGTTGTAGCGCGCTTCATCCGGACTCACCGCGAAGATGGTCTTGTCGATCATCGTCGCGAGGACGGCCGCGCTGACCGGCAGTGCAGCTTTAACCGATTTTCGCGCGCCTTCGCTCTTGGTGGACTGGCTCGGCATCGCGGGGAAGCTGCGCGGATCGAGGCCCATCATCTTGAAGCGCGAACGACCGCATTTGAGCTCGACCCAGTCATTATCGAGCGAATTGATGCTGAACTCCTCGCCCTCCGTCTCGCGCACGATTTCGAACAGTTTGCGCGCGTTGAGCGTGAGGCTTTTCTCTTTGCCGGATTTGCATGGAACCTGGGTGCTGATGCCGACCTCGAGGTCGGTGGCGGCCAGCCGGAGGCTCTGCGCCTCGGGCTCGATGAGCACATGGCCAAGAATCGGCACCGTGTTGCGGCGCTCGACGATGCCCTGGACCAGCGAGAGGCCGTTCATGAGCGACTGACGTTCGACAACAATTCCCATAGCGCGCGACCCGATCCTGATACTCCTATATTAATTCTTTCTTAGGAAAAGGAAGAAGTAATAGTAGGGGCTGTGCATTTGTTGATGGTGTCTCCAAGGTCTCAAAAAACCACGGGAATCGCCAGTTACAAAATTGTCGAAAGATCGATTTCTCGATCGCGCCGGCCGCCCGTGACCGCGATGCCCTGTTGATGCGGCGCAGGTTTTCCACTCACGATGAACAGGTTTGTCATCTTGCCGCCGCCGATCATGCCGCGTTGCGGATCGCTTTTAGTTCACGTTCGATCTTTTCAATCGACATCCTGAACGCCGAATCGCTGCTCATCCGGCGCGCGATCAGATTGTACGCATGGATAACCGTCGAATGATCGCGATCGAAATGGTCGCCGATCACCGGAAATGACGAATCGGTGAGCTTGCGGCACAGATACATCGCGACTTGGCGGCAAAAGGCAATGTGCTGGGTGCGCTTTTTCGATTTCAGATCCGCAAGGCGAACATGGAACGAATCCGATACCGTGCGCTGAATCGACTCCACGTCGGGCTTCTGCTCCTGTTTGCGAATCAGGTCGTGCAGCGCATGACGCGCGAACTCCAGAGTGATTTCCGAGTTGTTGAGCGACGCCAGTGCGGCTAGCCGCGTCAAGCATCCCTCCAGTTCGCGGACGTTGGTGGACACGTTCTGTGCGATGTATAGGCCTACGTCGGAAGGAAGGCGAAGATGCTCTAGCGCTGCCTTCTTCTGGATGATCGCGATACGGGTTTCGAGATCGGGCGGCGCGATATCGGCAATTAGGCCCGATTCGAATCGATTGCGCAGGCGATCCTCCAGACCGGGAATGTCTTTCGGCACTTTATCGGAGGTCAGAACGATCTGGTGCCGTTCGCTATGAAGCGAATTAAAAGTGTGGAAAAACTCCTCTTGGGTGCGATCGCGGCCGGCCAGGAATTGTACGTCGTCGAGAATCAAGGTATCGACCCGGCGGAACTTATCGCGAAACTCGGTGGTCTTGTCGCGCCGAATCGAATTGATCAGCTCGTTCATGAAGACCTCGGCCGACATCAGGAGGACTTTTTTGTTGCGATCGCTTTGCAACCAGATCTGATGCCCAATCGCATTGACCAAGTGCGTTTTTCCGAGACCGACACCGCCGTAGATGAAGAGCGGGTTGTATTTCTCGCCCGGTTGATTGGTTACCGCGAGCGCGGCGGCGTGAGCGAATTGATTTCCCGAGCCGACGACAAATTCGGCGAAGGTATATTTGGGGTTGAGTTGTGGGTGGCGATTGACGGGTGGAACTTCAGGACGCGAATTCATCGGCGCAAACGCATGTCGTCCGTTGCCATTGCCATTCAAATGGGCGTAGCCGTTGGACTTCAGAACTGTCGCGGCAAGGTTCGCGCCGAGCGTCAACTTGACTTCGACCGGCTCGCCTATTTCCGCGGAAATGGATTGACGCAGCAGCGGGAGATAGCGTTCATTCACCCAATCCTTAAAAAAGCGATTGGGGGCTTCGATCGTAGCGGTTCTCCCGTCCACTCCGACGAAATTGAGAGGCCCTATCCAGGTTTCGAAACCCACTTGGCCGAGCTGATCGCGCATGCGATCGCCGGCGCGTTCCCACAAACCGTTCATATTACCGTCCCCTCCGAAGAGTCCGGACAACCCCCTCGCCCGACTCCGTTCTGCAACCGTGGTCGATTAATTACTCACAGACTTATAGACAGACTGTGCATAACCCCAAATTACGATCGCTACCGAAAGTAACCGCGCAGCCGAATCAGATCAGATAGCCACCCGCGAGCCGGCGGCATAATTTTCTGGGCCTTCGATTCCATGAAAGTGGCGTTGATCAGATCGTGCGATCGGCCCATCATGCGCTCGACTCGACCCGTCTTCGAGTTTGGCAGTAAGGTTGTGATGAATAATTTCTGCGAACAATGAATCGTGATAGTTCGTTTACGATCTTGGCTCAAGCAGCAGCGCTTCGAATGCAGGAAACTCTGCGGAAATACACGATAAAAGAGCCGCCACGATCGACTAGCGGAGAGTGACGCGGAAGTTACACGATGCGATGCTGAATTTTGTAGATCCCCGCGCAGGCGCTTGTAGAGCCATCGAGAACATCGCATTCCGAATTGATCGCGCGATCGCAAATGAACGTTTAATGATCACAACAAACAGTGTTGTGGGGTGCTAGCAATTGACGCATGAAGGCTAACTTGCGAACACAAAAATCACGTGACCTTCTCCAACGTGCTCTAAAAAAAATCCCGGGCGGGGTGAATTCTCCTGTGCGCGCGTGGTCCGCGGTCAAAGGCGCAACACTTTTTATCGCACGCGCACAGGGAGCGCATGTTTTCGACGCCGATGGAAATCGTTTCATAGATTACGTCGGCGCTTACGGCCCCGCGATCCTCGGCCACGCCGATGTGCGCATCGCGGCGGCAGTTGCACGGCAAGCGAACAATGGCTTCGGCTATGGCGCTCCTACCGAACTCGAAGTCGAGCTCGCCGAGACAATCAGCAGCGCGATCGCAGCCGCGGAAAAAGTTCGCCTCGTGAATTCGGGAACGGAAGCAGGGATGACCGCGATTCGAATCGCACGCGCCGCCACGCATCGCGACAAGATCATCAAGTTCGACGGGTGTTACCACGGCCATAGCGACGGCCTTCTGGTCCGCGCCGGCTCCGGCGGCATGACGCTGGGGATTCCCGACAGCGGCGGCGTTCCGGACGCACTGGCCGCCATGACTCTTATTGCTCGCTACAACTCGTTGGAAAGTGTTACTCGATGTTTTGAGACCGAACCGAATCGCATCGGGGCCGTAATTGTCGAGCCGGTCGCTGCCAACATGGGCGTCGTCGCGCCGATGCCGCAATTTCTAAGCGAGCTCGCAGCGATCGCGCGGCATCACGGCGCACTGCTCATCTGCGATGAAGTCATTACGGGATTTCGCCTGCGCTACGGCTCGATCGCGGAAGAGATGGGCGTCGCGCCGGATCTGATCATGCTCGGAAAAATCATCGGAGGCGGAATGCCGATTGGCGCGGTCTGCGGGCGTGCCGAACTGATGGACCTGCTGGCGCCGGCGGGGCCCGTCTATCAGGCGGGCACGCTTTCCGGTAATCCCATCTCGGTGCGCGCCGGATTGGAGACACTCCAACTGCTGAATTATCCGGCGGTTTACAAAAGGCTTGACGAATCAGGCGAGCGTTTGGCGAAAGGACTCATCGCGGCGCTGCGCTCGTCGGGCGAAGTCGGATGCGTCAATCGCGTCGGATCGCTTGTCACGATGTTCCTCGGGCGTGAGTCGGTCACCGATGCGGACGAGGCGCGTCGCTCAGACACTGCAAAGTTCGCGACGTATTTCCATCGGATGCTAGAGCGCGGCATCTATCTGCCACCGTCGCAGTTTGAAGCGATGTTCGTTTCTCTCGCACATAGCGACGACGATATCGATGCGACGATCGCCGCCGCGCGCGAGTCATTGCGCGACTTGCGCGCCGCCTGAGAGAATCTGCCGATGCCCGGGGATGATGGAAATCGCGGTAACGCCTGGCTATATCTTGCCGGCGCAATGCAGTTTACCACTTCGCCGATCGCGGGCGGCGCGGTCGGATACCTGGCCGACAAATATTTCCATACCGCGCCGGCCCTCGCGCTGGTGGGGTTCGTGCTCGGGTTCATCGGCGGCACCATCAACCTGGTGCGCTTGCTTAAGATACCGACCAAGACGCCGTAGCCGATGCCCACCATTCGGTCGATACAAATTACCAACGTCTTGTTGGTATGCATCGCGGCCGCCGCGATGGCGTGTTTCGTTTCCACCGCAGCAGCGATAGGATGCCTGCTCGGCGGAGCCTTTGTCGTTGCGAATCTTTTCTTACTTGGCCTTCTCGGCCGCTTCGCGTTGTCGGCCGCGCGCGCGAGCGGAGGCGTCAGCCGAACCCGCCTCGCAGCGATGCCGCTGAAAATCGCGCTGATGGTCGGATTGATATACCTCGTCTTCGCGCGCATCCATATCGATGGTTTGGGCTTCGCGCTGGGCGTATTGACTCAGATGACCGCGATTATTATTGAAACCGGTCGGACCGCACTGCGAAAGAATCGCACCGGTGCCGGAATTCCGGAGGAACTTTGAAGCCAGTAAATTTTCTCGAGCTGCTCAGTGGGGGTCGAATCTCGCCGATCATCCTCGGCACCTGGATCGTGATGGGGATTCTGCTGATTTTCGGCTGGCTCGCAGCGGCCACGATACGACGCGCGTCCGATCCGGTCGTCCCCGATGAGGGTGGCTCGCTGCGCAGTATCGGAGAAGTGCTCACGGAGTTCATCGACAGCTCCGTTCATGGAGTGATCGAGGATCATCACTATCGATCCCTCGTTCCCTTCTTCGGCAGCCTCTTCATGTTTATCGTGGTCGCCAACTACTTCGGCCTGATTCCGGGCATGGAGCCGCCGACGTCGGATTCCGATCTGACCTTCGCACTGGGTGCGATTTGTTTCGCCTTCTACATCTACCAGGGATTCCGCTCCAATGGTCTCTGGTACCTGCGCAGTTTCCTTGGGCCGGTGTTGTTCCTCGCGCCGTTGATGCTGCCGATCGAGCTCGCGGACAACCTGTTCCGCCCGTTTTCGCTCGGCGTTCGTCTCTATGCGAACATGTTCGCCGATCATACGGTGCTCGGCATCTTCACCGGATTGACGTATTTGATAGCTCCGTTGGCGTTTTATGCGCTGGGCGCGATCGTATGCATCGTGCAGGCGCTCATCTTCATGATTCTCTCGTTGAGCTATGTGCGGTTGGCTTCGAGTCACGACCACTAAGGCTGATTGCTTCGGAATTTTCGCGACCTCTCTTCGAACGGCTTGAGCAAATGGTGGTGGTAGAGGAAGAGGAGATGGGCTGCGGCTGGGCGGCAGAGGCGCGATTGACAAGGAGGAATGGTCAAATGGTTCGCAAACTTTCAACGGTAATGGGCACGGTCACGATGCTCGTGCTCGCGTCGCCGCTGCTCGCGATGGCGCAGGAAGGCGCGGCGGGTGGCGGGCATTCGGTTAGTACCGCCGGTCTTATCGCGATCGCAGCCAACATCGGCATCGGCATCGCCGCCTTCGGCAGCGCGATCGGCCAGGGGCGCGTGGGCGCCGCGGCGATGGAATCGATCGGCCGCAATCCCAACAGCACCGGTCAGCTCTTCACCCCGATGATCATCGCCCTGGCGTTCATCGAGGCATTGACCCTGTACGCATTCGTGGTCGCGTTCCTGCTGCAGGGCAAAATCTAGTCACGATATTTTTTTGAAGACGGGGCTCCGGATTTTCCCGGGGCCCCGTCCGCGTTTAGTCGCGCCGCTTCGCGCCTTGCAAAACATCGAATGCGGCGCGACGGCGATCGCGACGCAGCAGGACGTACATCGCGCCCGCGCCACCATCCTGCGGGCGCGAGGTTGCGAATGCATGCACGTGCGCGCCGATTTCCCCATGCGATAGCCATTGCGCCGTCGCATGTTTGAGGATGGGGCGTCCTCCGGGCGAGCCGAGCCCACGCCCATGCACCACCAGCACGGTCCTCATTCCTTTGCCGACCGATTTAAGGACGAACTCGCGCAGCGCAAGCTTCGCATCGGGCTGAATCATGCCGTGCAGGTCGATATGATCCTGCACCGCGAACTCCCCGCGGCGCAGCCGGCTCACCAGTCGCGGATCGAGGCCAACCCGCGCGCCCTCGATGTATTCCTCGGTTTCGGTGAGATCGAATGCGCCCACGCCCGACACCAGATCCGATAGCGCCGCGAGGACTTCCGCCTCCTCGCTGACGATCGCACGAGTAACCGCGGGAACCACCGGCATCCGATGGTTGCCTGCGCCATCGTCGAAACGACGAACGCCCGCATAGGCTTCGCGCAGGATAGCATCCTCATCGACAACCTCCGGCTTCGGCGGCCGCGACGATGGTTTGGCTGCCGGGCGGACCGGCGGAGGCGAAGGAGCTTGCTTCACGACTTGGCGCGATTTTTCGACGAGCATCTTTTTCAAATCCGCGAAAGGAGAGAACGTGACCGGCTTCTGCTTCGGCGTCTGTTCCGAATCCTCACCACTGCGCCGATGCGCACTTTTCCGTTTCTTCGCCATTGGAAAGATCGCTGCAATCCAAATTGTATCGGAAAAGAGTGTGAGAGCGACGCTATTCGATTAAACTCGTGATGTGTCGGCCATTTGCCCTCAGCAGCGGAGTTCCCGATGCGCACGGCCATAATGATTGTTGGCGCGATCTTCGCGGTAGTCATCGTGGTATCCGGCGCCGTGTTGCTCTATGCCGCGCGCAACCTCAACTCGATCATCGCGGAACGCCAGGATGTCATCTTGCAGCGGGTGAGCGATGCACTCGATCGCAAAGTCGAAGTGGCCAGCGTCAAGGTGACGCTCGGATGGGGACTCGAGGCCGACTTGAGCGGTATGAAAATCGAAGATGACCCCGCTCTCTCCGATCAGCCGTTCGTCGCCGCCGGCGACGCTTATGCGAAAGTGGAGCTGGTGCCGCTGCTCTCGCGCAGAGTCCACATCACCGAGGTGAAGCTAAAAAGCCCCGAGGTTCACATCATCAGGACGGAGGAGGGCGAGTTGAACCTTTCGACCATCGGCAAGAAGCACGCCGAGAACGAGAAACCGCCCTCCGAGAATCCGCCGCAAGAGAAAATCGAAGGCGCACCGATAGCGACCGAGCATGGCGTGGAGGCGACGCCGAAGAAGGGCGCGAATCTGGCCGCGATCTACATCAAGAGTCTCGCCATCGATGACGGCGTGATCGTGTACGAGGAGCGCGGACGAAATCATCAGACGGTGCGGATCACCGACTTTGACCTCACTGTGCACGATTTCAGCTTCATGCGCGCATTTGATCTTAACCTCAAGCTGGCGATGCTGTCGGACAAGCAGAATGTCGATGTTTCCGGCCACATCGGACCGCTGGTCCAGGACGGCAAGCTTGACATCCGCAATCCGCACTTCGCGCTCGACGCGAAAATCGGTCCGCTCGAACTGGCACGGCTGCGCGCCATCGGTTCGATCGGCAACTCGATTCCGGAGGCTCTGGCGGTTCCCGATCCCATTTCTTTCGCGGCCAACGCGGAGGGCGTTCCTGCCGACCTGAAATTTCATCTCGAAAGCGATCTCACATCGGACCGCGTAGCCTGGGCGGAATCGTTCGATAAGCCGGCTTCTGTGCCGCTGACAGTGAGTATCGATGGTTCGCGCACCGATGGCGGTGTGAAGATCGCTCAAGCGAGTGCAAAACTGGGCGACCTCGAGGCGAACCTGGGTGACATCCGATTCGAGAAGGACAAGTTAGCTGTTCGCGTCGATACCAACCGCTTCGATATCGGTGCGCTGGCGAAGATGCTGCCCGCGTTGCAAAAATACAACGCGTCCGGCCAGACGGAGATTCACTCCGATATCGAGGTTGCGGACAAGCAACCTCGTGCCCACGGCACCATCTCACTTGCCGATGTAGCGGTGACCCGTCCCGACGATCAGAAGCCCCTCGTGAGCGGCGTCACCGGCGACATCAAGCTCAACGGCAACGCCGGCGACGTAGGTCCGCTCAAGTTCAACCTCGCCAGTGGCCATGCAACGGCGACCGTGCATGCGAACTCCCTGCAGCCGCTGAGTGCGAACTACACGGTCAGCATTGATAATTTCAACGTTCAAGAATTCGCGCCGAAACGTTCAGCGGATGAGCATCTGACGAATCTTGCGATGAACGGCACCATCGCGCAGCGTCCCGACTTGGCGGTGAAGGTCAATGCGTCATCGAGCGAGGGCGACCTCGCGAACGTCGCGTACAAGGATCTCGCGATGTCGGCCACACTGCTCGGCAAACAACTCCATCTCGAATCGATGAAGCTGGGCGCCTTCAATGGCGCGATCGAGGCGAGTGGAACCGCGACGGTCGGCGACGCACCGGAGTTCGCGCTCAACCTGACGGCCAACAACATTGACATCCAAAGCGCGCTGCAATCGCAGCAGTCCAAATACGCCGACATGATTCATGGCATTCTCGATGCGCAGTTGCAGCTCTCCGGGAAAGGCGCG
>DATGKG010000086.1:0-3335 GCA_035294805.1 Binataceae bacterium (SeqCode)
GCCTCGATACCAAGATCAACTATGCGACGCCGCCGCTGTTCAATCGCAATCCGGCCAAGCACACCATCCTGAGCTTCGCGAGTTATGGCCTGCTCGGCCACGACGATTCCATTGACAACTACAACACCCAGGAAGGTAGCCAATGGGACGGGCTCGGTCACGTCGGGCACATCAAGCATCAGGCGTACTACAACGGCGTGAAGGATGATCAGATTGGGCATGGCGCGAATGCGCGGCTTGGCATCCACAAATGGGCCAACAAGGTGGTTGGGCGCGGCGTGCTCATCGACGCGTGCAAGTATCGCACGGAGGCCGGGCGCCCGCTCAATCCGCTCACCAACGATGCCTACACCCTGGCGGATTTGCAGGGGGCGCTGAAGGCACAGGCCGGCAGCCTCAAGCCCGGATCGATTCTGCTGGTCCGCACCGGATGGATGGCCGCCTACGAGAAATCCTCGCCGGCGGAGAAAACCGCGATGGCGCCGCTGGAGGTGCTCAAGGCCTGCGGCATCGATCCGTCGCGCGAGATGGTGGCGTGGCTATGGGACAATCGCGTGGCCGCCATCGGCACCGACTGCCCGGCGGTTGAGCCGTGGCCGTGGGATTTCAAGGACGAGGGCGCGATTCACTATCGCACGCTCTCGATGCTAGGGCTGCCGTTGGGCGAACAGTTCGTCCTCGATCCGCTCGCGGAGGATTGCGCTGCCGACAAGCGCTACGAATTCATGATGGTGTCGGTGCCGATGAACCTCGAAGGCGGCATCGCCTCACCTCCGAACGCGGTGGCTATCAAGTGAATCAGGAGGGCAGGAAGAAACCGGCAGATAGGATCCAGGCAAAACACGAAGGCACAAAGACACCAAGATAAGAGCAATGGGACAAGCTCAGGCGGCGCAGGATCAAGGAATCGCGGACTCGGAGTCAGCCATAAGATGCGGGCCGCAGCGGCCCTCTCTGACACAAAGGAAGAATAAGAAGAGAGACGCTAGAGAGCGATGCGGACAATTCCGTCTTTGATCAGCGGCACGTTAAAGTTGATGAGAAATCCAAGGCGCAGGCGGGTCAGCCGCAAATAGGACAAGAGCTGTGCTTTGAAAACAGGGTCAAGTTGCCGCACAGACTTCAGTTCCACGATAACCGAATTTTTCACCAGCAGGTCGAGTCGCAAACCACTTTCGAGACAAAGATTCTTGTATTGAATGGGAACGGCGACCTGTCTCTCATATGGTAAAGCGCGCGACGTCAATTCCTCGCAAAAGCAGGTCTCGTACACCGACTCCAACAGCCCTGGCCCAAGTTCCTTATGAACAGTGAATGCCGAATCCACCGATAAGTCGAGCGATTTGTTCGAGTTCGCCGCCGATTAGTTCCGTACTCCGCATCTAGTCATAGTCTATTAACTCTGTGTCCACCGCCAATGCAAGTTAAACCGGGATCTTTGTCTTCTTAATTCCCCTTCGTGTCTGGAAGGGCCGCTGCGGCCCGCATCTGATGGCCGAATCCGAAACCGCGATTCCTTGATCGTGCGCCCGCTGATCGCGTTCCACGGCTCCTATCTTGGTGTCTTTGTGCCTTGGTGTTTTGCCTGGATGTCTTTCCGACGCTGATCACGACGCCTTCCGCATCTGCTGCGGCAGCGTCTCCCGCGCGATGACCACGACCGCCGCGCGGATCGCGTCTTCCATCATCCCGATCGGCATGCTCGGCACCATCGGATCGCGCGCCGATTGCGCCGCATCGAAGGGCAGATGGATGAAGCCGGCGGGAAAATTCGGCCGCCGCCGCGTCGTATGCAATGCCGCATACATCGCGGCGTTGCACGCGTATGCTCCCGCGCTCAGCGAAATCGACGCGGGAACTTTGCGCCGCTCGAGCGCCTTGAGGATCGCGCCCATCGGTAAGCGTGAGAAGTACGCGTCGGGACCATTCGGAATCACCGGACGCCCCTCGTTGCGCGCGCTGAGCTGTCCGGCCCGGCGCTGCTCGAACAAATTGATCGCGATGCGCTCCAGCGACAGCGCTGGCCGTCCGCGCGCCTGCCCGAGGCCGAGGATTGCGCGCGGGCGATAGCGCACAAAGGCAGCCTCGATCCGCCGCGCCGCTGCGAGGCAGTTCACCGGCAAGCGCACCGATTTGACCTGCATCCCGCCGATGACGTCGCCATCGAGGTTGCGCGCAACCTCCCACGACGGGTTGATGCGCTCGCCGCCGAACGGCGCGAATCCGGTCACCACGATGATCGGCGGCATGGGGCTACTTCTTGCGGCGATGATGCTCGATGGGCGTGTCGTCGCGATTGCCCCACTCACCCCACGAGCCCCAGTAATTGCGCACGCGCGAAAATCCGGCGAGCTTCAGCGCGTAGTACGCGTGCGCGGCGCGATAGCCGCCCTGGCAGTAGGGAATCACTTCGGCCTCCGGATGCAGGCCGAGCCTCGCGAACTGCTCGCGCAACTCCGCGGGAGATTTAAACGCGCCCGAGGCATCCTGGCTCGCGGTCCAGTCGAGATGGATCGCGCCCGGAATCGCGCCGCCATGTTTCGCGCGCACCCGCTCGCTGTAGTACTCGGCGTCGCTGCGCACATCGAAAATCTGCGCGTCGCCATTTGCGATGCGGCTGACCACATAGCCGAGCGAGGCCGAAGCATCATCGACAGGCGTCCCGTCGTATGCGACCGGCGCGAACGGCTTCACGTCAGTGACAAGTTTCTCCGCCGTGATCGCTTTCAATCCGCCGTCGAGGATTTTCGCATTCGGATGGCCCATCCATTCGAGCGCCCACGCCACTCGCGTCGCGCGCATGCCGGAATCGTTCTCATAACAGAGCGCGGTGTGACGCGTGGTGATTCCGAGCGCAGAAAAAATCCAGCGCAGCTGATCCTTAAATTCATTGATGCCGCGCTCGCTGCTCTCGCTGTAGTGAAACGGGAACGGATCGAAGTGGCGCGCGCCCGCGAGATGCCCGGTCCAGAAATCCTTGGGCGCTCGCGTGTCGACGATCACGAGATTGGGGTCAGCGCGATGCTCGCTGAACCATCGCGCCTCGACGAGAAAATCCGCATTTGATGCCATAGCTTCAGCCCCTCGCGGCAATTCCGACTGCATCGCTAATAGAGCGAAATCCCTCGCGCCTGAGCAAGTTCGCGAGTTCCCTTTTCATCGACACGATGAGCGCCGGTCCTTCGTAAATCAGCCCGGTGTACAGCTCGACCAGGCTCGCGCCCGCCTTGATATGCCCGAGCGCGTCAGCCGCGTTCATGATGCCGCCGACGCCGATGATCGGCATTTTGCCGCCCGTTCGTCGATACACGCTCGCGATGCGCTCGCGCGCGAGG
>DATGKG010000087.1:0-3135 GCA_035294805.1 Binataceae bacterium (SeqCode)
GTACGGCGCCGGCTTGTTTCTCAGGCCCGCAACGCGTTGAGGAAATCCTCGAGCAGGTCGCGCCAATGCTCGGTACCCACTGACACGCGCACCATCGCTTCATTGATTCCCGCCTGCGCCAGTTCCTCGGCCGACAGCTCGCTGTGGGTGGTCGTCAGCGGATGGCAGGCCAGGCTCTCGACGCCGCCCAAACTGACGGCGTTGCGGGCGATGCGCAGGCGGCGCAGAAAATCGAATGCGGCGGCTTTGCCCTCATTGAACTCCAGCGTCATCATCGAACCGGGAAAATCGGTCTGGGCGTCGCGGATGCGGCATTGCTCGGGGTCCGCAAAGAGGCTCGGATAGTAGATTCGCCGCAGCGCCGGATGCTCCACCAGGCGCGTCGCGATCCGCTGCGCGTTCTTGCTCTGACGGTTCATCCGCAGGCTGACCGTGGACAGGCGCGAATCCAAAATCCAGCATTCGTCGGCCTGCAGGATGTTGCCGAGCAGCGCGCGAATTCCGGTCAGCGTCTGAATCAGTTCGGGATCGGCGGCCATCACCACCCCCGCGAGCAGATCGCTGAATCCGCCAAGAAACTTGGTCGCCGAGTAGAGGACCAGATCCGCGCCGCGCGCGACTGGATGCTGGAAGGTCGGGCCGAGCAGCGTGTTGTCGACCGCGAGCAGCGGCCGCTTCGGATGTCGCCGGACCGCATCCGCAGCTTGCTCGATATCCGTCATCGTCAGCGTCGGATTCGCGGGCGTCTCGATGAGCACCAGCTTCAAATCGGGAGTCTGCTCGATCGCGGCGCGCAGCGCATTCGCATCGCCCGCCGGAACTCCTCGCGCGGAAAATCCCAGCGGCTCGATCAGCTGATGAATCAGATGCTGCGTGCCGCCATAGAGCGGCTGCGTGTAAACCATCGACGCGCCCCGCTCGAGGAACGCGAACAGCACGCTCGAAATCGCGGCCATACCCGAATTGAAAACCGCCGCTGTCGTCGCGCCGCGCTCCAAGGGCACTAACTGCTCCTCGAGGATTTCGGCATTGGGATGGTTGAGCCGCGCGTAGATGAGATCGGGGCGGTCCTCGCCCAGCGCCTTGACCCGTCCGAGCACGATGCCGAATGCGCGCTCCGCCGCTTCCGGACTGGGGAAGACAAACGTCGAGCTGCGATAGACCGGAGGCCGCGCCGCGCCGACCGACAGCGCGGGATCGAAGCCTCTGGTCAGGACGGCGGTTTCAGGTCGGACGCGATAGGAGATTTTTGCCATAACTTGCTCCATCGAGTGGATGAGGACGGTTCGCGTTGCTGCCTCGATTCTACACGTCGGCGCGGTCGATGATCTTCACACCTCGCGCGATGAGGGTCTGGCGCAGGCGCGCATCTTTCGACGGATCGATGGAGCGGCACAGATCCCAAATCACGGTGGTGCGAAAGCCTTCGCGCGCCGCATCTTCTGCGCTCCATCGCACACAAAAGTCGCGCGCGAGCCCGCAAATGAAAACCTCGCGCACGCCATGATTCTTGAGATATCCCGAAAGTCCGGTGGGCGGACGCCGGCGCTGCGCATTCCAGTTGTTGCGCAATGCACTATACGAATCGACCGCCGGATCGGTCGCCTTTCGAATGATTGCCGCGACCTTATGCCAAGGGAGGTCGCGCTGGAGCGCTGCGCCCGGCGTGCCTTGCACACAATGATCCGGCCATAGCGTCTGCGCGTGGCCGTACAGCTTGATGGTCTCCATCGGATGACGGCCGGGATGACTGCTCGCGAACGAGATATGGCCGCGCGGATGCCAATCCTGCGTCGCGACGATCAGTCCGAAGGCGTCCGAGTCCATCAGCTCACGCAGCGGAGTCAGAATTTCATCGCCATGGGGAACCGTGAGCGCCCCGCCGGGCAGAAAATCATTTTGCATATCAACAACGATCAGCGCGCGCGACGACGATCGTTTTCCGGAGTTGGCGGAATTCGTAAAAGCCTCCGCCATTAAGTATCGTTCATTGAATACCGCTCAACCAAGCCGTCTCCGCGAGGAAATTTATGCAAAAGCGAAAACTTGGCACGCAAGGACTTGAAGTGTCGGAACTGGGACTCGGATGCATGGGGATGTCGCAGTTCTACGGCCCGCGCGACGATGACGAATCGACCGCGACGCTGGAGCGCGCGATCGAGCTCGGCATCAACTTCTTCGATACCGCCGACGTATACGGCGTCGGCCATAACGAGGAGCTGGTCGGCAAGACGCTGCGCAAGCATCGCGACAAGGTCATCATCGCGACCAAGTTCGCCAATCAGGTGCTGCCCGACGGCAAGCGCGCCATCAACGGACGGCCCGAGTACGTGCGCTCAGCGTGCGACGCATCGCTGAAGCGCCTCGGCATCGATCACATCGACCTTTACTATCAGCATCGCGTGGACAAGAAGGTGCCGATCGAAGAGACTGTCGGCGCGATGGCGGAGTTGGTGCGTCAGGGCAAGGTGCGCTACCTCGGCCTTTCGGAAGCCGGCGCGAAGACCATTCGACGCGCGCACGCGACCCATCCGATCAGCGCATTGCAATCGGAGTATTCGCTCTGGACGCGCGACTATGAGGATGAAGTCATCCCGACGTTGCGCGAACTCGGCATCGGCTTCGTGCCGTTCAGCCCGCTGGGACGCGGCTTTCTGAGCGGCAACCTCCGTGAGCTTCCCGACAACGACGCTCGCCGCACCATCTCGCCGCGCTTCGCCGCCGAAAACATGGCGGCCAACCTGAAGGTGGTCGATCGCGTCACGACCCTTGCGAAGGAGAAAGGCATCACGCCAAGCCAGCTCGCGCTCGCATGGGTGCTGGCGCAGGGCGACGACATGGTGCCGATTCCTGGCACGAAGCGCCGCACTTATCTGGAGGAAAACGCCGGCGCGACGAAGGTGCAGCTGACGAAAAGCGACCTCGCGCGCATCGAGGAGGTGGCGCCGAAAGGCTTCGCCGCCGGCGGCCGTTATCACGATATGAGCACGGTGAATGTGTGATGATTGAAATGAAAAGGGGCGCTCAAGATAGAGCGCCCCTTTCTTCTACCCATTCAGTCGATGCGTCAGATGCTCAACTGATACAGCTCCGCGCAGTTGTCGTGCAGCACGTAGTTCTTCTCGTCCTCGTTCA
>DATGKG010000088.1:0-5690 GCA_035294805.1 Binataceae bacterium (SeqCode)
TTGGAGGAGAGCATCATGATGACGAGGTCGCTGATACGCAGTTCTTCGCGGACCTGTTTCGCCATCTCGAAGCCGTTGAGACCCGGCATGATGCAGTCCAGTAGCAGGAGTTGGAACGGAGTGCCGGCCTTCCTCGCCTCCTGGAGTGCGCGCAGGCCTTCGATCGCGGTGCATGTTTCACTGACGAGCGCGCCTTTCGGCTCCAGCATCTCGCGCAGGATGAGGCGGTTGGTGGCATTGTCATCCACGACCAGGACGCGGACGCCTTCGAGATCGCATTCGCTCGCGACCGTCATTTCCGTTATCGGCGAACTTTCCGCGATTCCAAGTTCGACGGTGAAGCAGAAGGTGCTGCCGCTGCCCGGTTCGCTTACGACCCAGACCTCGCCGCCCATCAATCGCACCAGCCGGTTGACGATCGCGAGCCCGAGTCCGCTGCCACCATATTTGCGCGAGGTGGAGGAATCCGCCTGGGTGAATTCGGAAAAGATGCCTGCCACTTTGTCGGCGCTGATTCCGATCCCGGTATCAGATACTTCGAACAGCAGGCTGCCGGGTCCACTGCCAGCCGGATTCCGCTTGACCCTGACCACGACCTCGCCGCGCTCGGTAAACTTGATCGCGTTGCCGATCAGATTCACGAGCACCTGCCGCAGCCGCAAGGGATCGCCCAACAGCGCAGGCGCAAGGCCATCCTCGAATCGAATCGCGAGTTCGAGCTGCTTCTCGTGCGCGCGCAGCGCCAGCGTATCTGCGACCTTCTCGGTCAATTCAACGACGTCGAGGCTGACCGCTTCGAGGCTGAGACGTCCGGCCTCAATCCTGGCGAGGTCGAGAATGCTGTTGATTAGTTCGAGCAGTGCGTTGCCGTTATTCACTACCACGTCGAGGTATCTGCGCTGCTCAGCCGTGAGTTGTGTTTCCAGCACCAGATCGGTCATGCCGAGGATCGCGTTCATCGGAGTGCGGATTTCGTGCGACATGCTGGAAAGAAATTCGGACTTGGCGCGCGATGCTGCGAGGGCGGCCTCGCGCGCGGCGCGCAATTCGTTTTCGGTCTTTTTGATTTTGCCAATATCGCGCGAAAAGGTGATGACGCACTTTTCTCCATTCAGTTCAGCGGTGGTGGCGGAAACCAGATTGGGCACCACGCTGCCATCTTTGAGCCTGAAGTCGACCTCCATGTTACGAACAATGCCGCGTTCGTTCAGGCGGCGCAGGTAATCCTTGAACTGATCGCGATTGGCCCACAGGTTCAGCCGATTGCTCGATTTGCCCAGCGCTTCGGTGCGCGCGAAACCGGTCTCGGCGAAGCTGTTGCTCGCATCGATCAAGCTTCCGTCGGAGAAGCGGTTGATCGAGATGACATCCAGACTGGCATCGAAGATCTTGCGCAGCGTCGCCGCGTTTTCCTCCAGCTTGCGCGCCACTTCGATCCGTTCCGCGATGTTGCGCATAGTGACGATGAGAATCGGCCGTCCTTCCGCGTCGATGCCGGCGCGGGTCATGATCTCGCATGGTATCCAGCCGCCGTCGCGCCGCTTGATGCGCGCCTCCGAGCGTACCATCACCCCTTGCTCGGCGACCGCGCGCTGCACCATCTGGCCTTGCGCGGCAACGTCATACGGATGGATGAAAGTGCCGGCGGTTTGGCCGAGCACCTCATCCGGCTCATAGCCGAAGTCCTTGAGACCGCCTCCGCCGGCGAAGACGATCAGGCCGCCGGGTGCCAGCACCAGAAAAATATCGGAAGAGCATTCGATGAGGAGGCGGAAATAGTCTTCGCCTCGCGACGGCGCGGATTCGAAATCCGGACTGGCGACCAAGTCGCCATCGTTAGTGTGAATCATTTTGTCTGACATCCCCCCGAATGCCATTTCGACAAGAGTCGCTAGTCGATAAGAATCGCTCGCGGTTCGGACAAGTGCAGGTCCCCCGTGCTGTCAGGAGCAAGGCGCGTGCCTGTCGATGTGGCAGCGACGAAACACTCGCGCGTAGTCCGGAGGGGAGCGATGCGGAATTGCTACTTTTTAAGGAAATCAGTTCAGATCGGAAGCGCCGGACCATCGATGGTCCGGCGCTCGTCAGTTTCATGCGAGACCCTTCGCGTAGCGCTCAGGATGAAATCGCCACTATGGTTGTTTCATTTCCCGAAACTCTGATTCACGAAGTCCCAATTCACAACGTTCCAGAATGCCTCGATGTATTTCGCGCGCGCGTTGCGATAGTCGATGTAATACGCGTGCTCCCACACATCGCAGGTGAGCACCGGATGATCGTCGTGTTTGATCGGATTGTCGGCATCGTGCATGCCGGCCATTTTCAGCACGCCTTCCTTGTCGCGTATCAGCCACGCCCATCCGGAGCCGAAGTGGCCCGCCGCCAGCTCGCTGAATTTGGTTTTGAACGATGCGAAATCGCCGAATGATTTCTTGATCGCGTCGGCGATCACGCCCTTCGGCTCGCTACCGGCCTTGGGCGCCATGCACTTCCAGTAAAAACTGTGATTGAAATGCTGTCCGGCCTGGTTGAACAGCGTGCCCGAAGAATTTTTGATGATCTGCTCGAGCGATTCTTTTTCGTGCGGAGTGCCTTTGATCAGTTCGTTGAGCTTGTTGACGTAAGCAGCGTGATGTTTGTCGTGATGAAACTCCAGCGTTTCCTTCGAGATGTACGGCGCCAGGGCGTCATAGGCGTAAGGCAGATTGGGAAGTTCAAAAGCCATAACAACACCATCCTTTCGCGAGTTGCATCGCACCGCGGAAAGCAGTGCGCGTGGACCGAGACATTGGGGTTGACGGAAGCCCGCGAGCAAAATTCAGCGCGGGTAACTCTTGCTAACTAGAATCGATCTTAACATCGGCGGATGTGCTCGCAAGCACGCACGCTCCGAAGCGGTTGCAAATCGACTTATCCTGTGAATAAGAATCATTCGCAACGTAGGCATTAGTGAAGCCGAGTCGCGTGGGAGGGAAGCGCTAATGGATGCGTTCTTGATGCTGCTCAGGTGGCTGCACTTTCTTTTCGGCATCACCTGGATCGGACTGCTCTACTATTTCAACCTGGTCCAGACGCCGTTTTTCGCCGAGACCGAAGCGCCGGTGCGCAGCGGCGCGATTCAAAAGCTGGTGCCGCGCGCGCTCTGGTGGTTTCGATGGGGCGCGATGGGCACCGTCATCGTCGGCCTGCTCTATCTGATAATCTGGTGGCAGGCACTGCTCAACTTGTCGTTCACGCCATGGACCGTCGCCATCTTCACTGGCGGCGCGATGGGTCTCATCATGTGGGCCAACGTATGGTTCGTGATCTGGCCCAATCAGAAAGTCATCATTGCCAATGCCATCGCTACCGCGGGCGGCGCCGCAGCTAATCCCGCCGCCGCTCCGGCCGGACGGCGCGCCGGTCTCGCCTCGCGCACCAACACGCTGTTCTCGATCCCGATGCTGTTCTTCATGGGCGCCGCGTCGCACTATGCGGGCCTGATGGGACCGATCACCTCGGGCGGCCTGGTGTTATGGCTCATCATCGACGGAATCATCATCATCGCGATCGAACTCAACGCGCTGATGGGTACGCAGGGGGCGACCAAGAAGCCGCTCGATTCCGTCTCGGGCGTCATCATTGCAGGCTTCGTAGCATGGGCGCTGCTCGTGATCGGAATCAAAATCGCGATGCCTTAGGAACTGGGTGGCACAGGGCTTTAGCCTGAAGTCGTGGGAAAACCTCAAGCGGACGCGTAACGATGCGCGTCCGCTTTTTTATGGTGATGCAGTTGCGCCTGGCTCGGGCTTCTTGGCGGCTTGCAGGAACGCGACGATGTTGTCGATCTCGGGCGCGAGGGTCGGGATCGCGCGCATCGCATGCGTCTTGCGCTTGGGCGTGTAGCCGGGCGGATACGAAAGATGCAACACGCGCGCCGCGACCAATTCGCGCGACGATCCCGCGATATCGGGCCCCTGGCTGCCGGGCAGATTGGGATCCGGATTGTGGCAAACCACGCAATTCGACATGTAGATCACGCGCCCGCGCTCGACGGGCGTCAGCTTCTTTCCCTGACACGACGCAGCGAACACTAGCGCGCAGACCGCGAGCGCCGAGGCCGTCAATTTTCGCATCGCGCGCAGGCTACCAAAGCATTCTGACCTGAGGAAGCTAGATCACTTTACGGAATGCGATTGCAGGGCTGAGGTTGACCGCTTGAATTACCGGAACGATCGCGCCCGCGCGGCTAACTATAAAGATCGAGAACATCGCGGCGAGCGCGAGGTCGCAACATTAGGTCATCGCCATGCGAATGCTGGAGTGACATCTGAACGCAATTCTCTGCGCTCCGCTTGCGTCAGAATGACAAGGCCGAAATATTGCGCAGACGCCTTACAGGCACGTCCAATAAATGGTCGCGACTATTCACCATGCGTGTCGGCGCTGCGGCCGTGCAGCTCGGCCCATGCAGCGATGAGGCGATCCGCTTCCTCCGGCTTCAAGGTTCCCTCGCGTACCGCATTGAGGATCTTCATCATCGCGGCGTCGCGGGTTCCTTCCGCGCCGGGTACCGGAGGCTCCTCCGAGGATGCCGCGCTCGACGTATTCGATTCAGGAGCGGCGTCATGGCGATTGTGCGATCGTTCGCGGCGGCGCTCGCGCGCTTCATCGACCGCGCGCTCGACCGTATCGCTGATCTTGCGTCCGAGGCGCGAAAGCTTTTCGCTTACGTCTTGCGGAACCTTGTCGTCCAAATCCGACAATGCGCGTTCGACCTCGCGCAACGCGTCGCCGACGCTGCGGGTGACATCGTGCGCGATGGTGCCGGTGAACTTGCCGCTCTCCGATACGATCCGACCCGCGGCGCCCAGGATCTCGCCGACGAATTCCGGAATCTCTTCGCGCAGGTCATCAGCAAAATTCTCGAATGGCGCGGAGAAGCGGCGTCCGAAGCGATATTCGCTGGAGCGGCGGCGTCCGTCGTAGTCGCGCGCCTGCGCGTCGCCATCCGCGAATAGAATAATGTCGGCGTCGGTCGCCTCCAGGCGGATATCGAGCCCGCCCGCGCCGAGTGTCCCTTCGACATGATCGCGGCTGGCGCGCGTGAAGCTACTCTCCGGCACGCCATACAGACGCACGCGTCCGTAGCGCGCGCTCGCGGTGAATTTCGCCGAAGTGTCCGGAGCGATCTCGACGCTGATTCGTCCGCGGCTGGTGATTTTCCAGGTCCCCGCGCTCGGCAGCGGGCCGAGCAAATCGACTGCGCCGTCGATGCGAGGAAGTCCGATTGCGCCGCGCACGCGGCGCAGGCTGGCATGGCCGCCGACCTGTTCTGCCGACACGCTTCCCGCGATGTCATCGCAACTCAGGCGTCCGCCGACTTTGCCGATCGCAACATCGCCCGCGACCTCGATCGCTTTGAGCTTGCTGCCGACGCTTTCGGCGTGAAGCGATGCGACGCCCTGCACTTCGAGTTTGCCGGCGACACGATTCGCCTTGACGGGGCCCGCGACGGATACGCGCAGCCGGCCACGCACATCGGCGAAACTCACCTCGCCTTCGATGGTGCCGCAATCGGCGTTGCCCGCGACATTGCGAATCTTGATGGAACGCGCGCCCTCGACGCGCAGGTTGCCGTTTACCTGCTCGCCCTCCAGCGCTTGCGCGTCCTCGAGCGTCATGTTGCCGCCGACCTCGCCGCGAATCGC
>DATGKG010000089.1:0-6943 GCA_035294805.1 Binataceae bacterium (SeqCode)
CGGCCGTCGCTCTTCTCTGCGACGGGCGCGCCGGTCTGCGGGGGGGATGGCGCGACGGTCGCTCTTTCTCTCTGCGACCGGAGTGCCATCCTGCGCGCGGACGGGTCGGGAAATCTTCGATGCGCGACCGCCCTCGGCGGGGGTGCCTCCGTTATCCAAGCCACGCATACCAATCGCAAATCCGATCCGCTAAGATGAGTTAGCGACTAAATCAGTTAGCGCGACTTCTACCTCGGACGGATTTCTTCATGGGCTTTCGCGCCAAGCTCGCTCTGGTTTTCGCCGCCCTCCTCATCGTGGCCGTTAGCGCCATCAGCGCGCTCGAATTCGAACGCACCACCCGCATGATGGTGTCCAACCTGAGCGACGCGGGCATCTCGCTGGTCAATCAAATCTTCGAGCAGATGCGCGTCACGCTGGGGCAGCATCATGGCGACCCGGTGACGACGCTGCGCACCGACCCGGCGATCGCATCCTCGCTCCGCTCGGCGCAGGCCTTCACCAAGGGCGTGGTCTATGCGCGCATCGACGGCGTCGATGGGTCGCTGATTGCGGGCACTGCTTCGACCGCCGATTCGCTTTCGATTCGCCCCTTCGAGGAGCTTTCCGGCCAGGTTGGCGGATGGTTCCCGCTTGCGCAAATGCGGCCGTTGTGGGGCGACAGCGTTTATGAGATCAACCGCCCGGTTGAGATGAACGGGAAGCCGTTCGCCGTAATCAAGGTAGGCCTTTCGACGGCGCTCATCGAGCAGGAAGTGCGAGGAACCTTGAAGGGCATCATCACGGTAGCGATCGTCGGCGTAATCCTCGCGCTGATCGGCGGCGCGATCGCGGGAGCATTTTTCCTGCGTCCGGTCGCTGCGATTGCCAGTGGCGTCGAGGAGCTGACGGCGGGGCGTGGCGATATTCGCGTCAGCGTCGCCGCGCATGATGAGTTCGGGACGTTGGCCGAGAAGTTCAATCAACTCTCACGACGCATCAAGAACGATCGCGCGCAATGGGAAACCGAGCGCGGACAGTTTTTCAACATTTTCCGCTCCATCACCGATGCGCTGCTGCTACTCGATGCGCGGGGGCACGTGCTGTTCGCCAATGGCGAGGCGCAGGGCAAGCTGGGACTGCCGGCGGGAGGCCTGTCCGATGGCCGCCCGCTCAGTTTGCTGCTCGGAAAGGATCACGCGCTCAATCGCATGATCGAAAATGCTTACGTCATCGGCAGCGAGGTGCGCGACGTCGCGATGGAACTCGGACGCGGCGCCACCGCGATGCGCGTGTTGGTTTCGATTTTCTCGCTGGGGCAAGGCCCCGAGCCGCCCGGGCTGCTCGTTATCGTGCGCGACCTCGAGCCGGTGCAGGAGCTGGAGAATGTGGTCAATTACAGCGGACGGCTCGCGCGCCTGGGCGGACTGATATCGGGCGTCGCGCATCAGATTCGCAATCCGCTCAATGCGATGAATCTCCAACTCGAGCTGCTCAATGAGGAGTGCGCACAGGGCAAGCCGGTCGAGGCCCGCGTGATGAAGGTGCGCAACGAGATCAATCGCCTCGATGAAGCGATCAGCGCGCTGCTGCGGTTCATGCGTCCCGAGCAGCTCAAGCTCGCGAACATCGAGCTGGGAGATCTGCTGCACGAAGTCGGCAAGGAGGTCGAGCGGCCCGGCATCACCGTCAAGCACGAGTTGGAATCCGGAGCTTCGATTGTCACCGCCGACCGCGCGCTGCTCGGCGAGGCTCTGCGCAACATCGCGAAGAACGCCGTGGAAGCCATGCCCGACGGAGGCGAAATCGAATTCGAAACGCAATTGTCCGATGACGGCTTTGTCGAAATTTCGATCAAAGATCACGGCCAGGGAATTCCCGCGGAGCATCTAAGTCACATTTTCAATCTGTACTACACGACCAAGGAAGGCGGCAGCGGACTCGGTTTGTCGCTGGCGTTGCGCGCGGTCGACCTGCATTACGGAATGATGGAAGTTCAATCGAATCCGGGCGCCGGCACTATCGTCAAAATAAAGCTCCCGGCAGGAAATTCGCTGGAACAACAACTGCCGTCCGCAGCATCCATCCACTAGGCCGACTCTGGTAGCCGTGAGAAGACCTGCACCAACGACGCTCGCGATACTTGCGGCTTTGCTGTTGGCCGGATGCTCGCCCTTCTATGTCGATTGGGACAACGGCACCATCCGCGAGGCGCCGGAAATTGAACAGTCGGCAATACCCGCAACTTCACGTTCGAACGATACTCTCACACCGCATCGGCAGGCGTTGCTGCATCCGCATAAGCACAAGCAGCCGGCCGCTTCGCCCGCTGATGTCGAGGAGATGACGATCGAACCCGATTCGACGGGCAGTTCGGCAGCCTCTGCGCCCGCTGCGACGGCGACCATTTCGATGGCGTCGCCAGGCGGCAATTCCGGCAACGCGGAGAAAGCCATCGCGGCCGCCGGCGATCGCCTCGCGCGATTCAATCGCGGCCGACTCAAAGGACCTACCCTATCGACTTACGACGAGGCCAACGGCTTCCTGAATCAGGGCAAGCAGGCGCTCGCTGAGAAGGATTTCGTTGCTGCGGCGGGCTTCGCGCAGAAGGCCTCCGCACTCGCCGATCGGCTGCAGGAAGCGACCGTTACGTCGCGCTGATCATTTGGAGTTCTACGCTCACCCGTATCGCACGCATTCGCGCTGAATCGATTCAGACTTCCTGTCGAAGCGTTGGCGCGCAATTTCTTCCAGCGAGAGGCCCGGAAGACTCTTGGCCGCCGCGAAGTCGAGCACGGTATCGAAGTGCGAGTAGACGCCGCCGCGATCGATGAATCGCGAGAGGCGTCGCAGCCGAACGTCTTTGGGATGCGCGAAGGCGAGAATCGGCATGCCGAGCGCCGCGATCGCAAGCATCCGATCGCGCGTGAGGAAGTCGGCCTCGTAGCGATGAAGGAAACGCAGGCCGGACTCATGCACGCATGATTCGCTCGCATACGCCAAATAGTGGGGCATCTCCGCGCCGCCCTCGTCATGACGCGGCTGCTCCGCTGCGGCGATAAATCCTTCATTTAGTAGCAGTTCCTCGGCGCTGCGATGCGCGCGTTCGAATGGGAAAATGATCATCGGCTGAAGCTGCACGCCATAGCGCCGCATGTTGGCCGCCATCGCGCGCTTGCCCGCTTCCATCTCGGCCGCCGGATGCTCAATGTTCTGATGATCGACGTGACGATGCATTCCATGCCAGACAAATCCCGCACCATGATCCTTCAGCATCTGCACATATCCCCGGCTGATCCATCGGCTGGTCGGAATCCATGCGCAATCGAGATGAACCGCCGCACAGCGCCGCTCGATGTGATCGAAGAATCCCTCTAACAGCGGCTCGTTGAAATAATCGTATCCGAGCGGGATATCGTCGATTGTCAGATTAAAGGATACCGGCGCTTCCACGTCGCGTCCGGCCGCGCGCTCCGCGGCAATCAGCGCGCTCGCAGTCGCGCATCGTTGAACCGGATCGGCCAACCGCCAAATCAGCGGGATATCGGCATTCGCGCCGTCCGGCTGCAGGTCGCAGATGATGGCGCCCCTTCCCGCGCGGTACGCGAACACCACCGGCGATTCCGCTCCGTCCGCGTCGCACGCGACGAGTATCGGTTCTATCGGACCGCTCAGGTTCGATGCGCATTCAAGCCCAATCTGCAGAGCGCCCTCTTCGCCCCGCAGGGCCATCGGAATCATCGGATGATGCGTGAAGCGATAGGTCGAAACCGTCGCGCAGCGTCCTGCGGTGAATGACGCCTCGATCAGCGGCGCAAGCTGATAGCGAACGCCCGCCGCGGCCGCGCCTCGTACGTACAGCGTCGAACCCACATTGATCGAAGCGCGGAGACTCTCGCGCTCGCGCGCGGTCATCCGATCGAGATCGGCAAAGCTGATGGCGACGAGAGAATCCGCGCCTGCCCGCGCAGACGGCAGTTCCGAACCGCGGCAATAGTGCGCTTCGAACCCACGCAGGCGTGCAAACTGCGTCAGCAAGGATGGCGCGCGATCGCCATCGTCACCGATGAGCCAGCACCTTCTGTTCTCTGGGGGGGTCCGCACGAGTGGCAGAATCGCTTTGCGCCGCTGCTTCTTTCAACTCGGCTTCACGGCGCTGGTTGGAATCGAGCACTGCCTCCAGCAGCGGGGCCGAGTCGATTTGCAAAAGCAGATTGATGTTCGGGATCACGCAATGTCCGCCGATGAAGCCGGGGAAGTAGCGCTGGCGCGGCAGGAATGCAACCTCATCGAAAAATTCGATCGCTTCTTCATAGTCGCCGCCCGCGCGCTCAACGTAGCGATTGAACTCCTGAGCCCATGCGATGATGACGCCGAAATAGGTGGTCTCGCCGAGCTTGGCAACCTCGAGGGTCTCCGGTTTGTCGAGCTTGCGCGTCTTCATGCCGTGCTGCTCGAAGTGCGCCGCCGCCTTGTCGGACCATTCCTCCTCGCCCGCCGCGACGAACTTCACATAATGAAAAAGGTCCGTGGTCATTTTGACGTGCTTGCCGCGCACCGGGCTGTAGGCCACCGGCATGCGGGTTTTTTCCGCAATCGATCGGGTGGTGCCGGGCAACACCGTGCTGTTGATGATGGTCAGCTCGGGTTTGAAGCGGCGGATGTATTCGATCGCCAGCGGCTCGAACTGTTTGCGCGAAACGAACGGAATACAGATGTGCATCACGCCAATCGGGTCCTTGAACTCGCGCCGTTCGATGTCGTGGCGAAGGACCGGATGGGTGCGCTCGAGCACTTCGGCTAAAGCTCCGCCGACTTCTCCCAGTCCGACGACCAAGGTTTTCTTTTGTGTGGGCATCATCCCTCCATGCGCGCGCGCGCAACACCGCCGGCTTTGCGCTTCTCGATATTTGCAGAATTCGAACTTTCGCAGCGCGGCAATACCGAATCGATTGCGCGGTAGAATTCTCCGCGCTGATTGGGCCAACTGATCCGATCCACAACTCGGCGGGCCTTCTCGGCGTATGTGCGCCGCAGTTCGGGCGAGCGGTACATCAGCTCGATCGCCTGCGCGAGATCGTTGATATCGCCCGGCTTGAAGAAGCGCACCGCGCCGTCGCCGAAATAGTATTCAACCGTCTTGAGTCGCGGCGCGATGGCGGGAATCCCCATCATCGCGAATTCGAGCAGTTTCACCGGAAGCATCAGATGAGTCGCGCTGCTCTCGCGATTCGGCACCAGGCCGAGATCGGCGGTGCGCAGCAGGTTGGGCAATTCCTCGATCGGAATCATGTCCGTGAAAACCACCCGATCGTGCAAATTGAGCTCGGACACGAGGCGGCGGATCTCGCTCAGGTAATCGCCCGCGCCAACCGCCAGCAGACGCAGTTGCGGAATCCGGTCGCGCAGTAAACCCACCGCCCGCACCGCGAGATCCAGCCCCATCCGATGGGTAATGGTCCCATGGCATACGACGTTGAAGGTGTCGGGATCTTTGTGCACTACGCCGTCGCGAACGAAGATCCGATCGTCGGGCGAGTTCAGCACGACCTTGATTTTGTCTGGGTTGATTCCGTATTCAACGAGGCGCTGGCGATGCGGCTCGTGCACCGCCAGTACGAGATCCGCCAGACGCGCGCTCAACCGCTCTTCCAGCTTCATGATCGGAACGCCCATCGCACCGATCCAGCCGGGGAACTTGTCGCGATACAGCTCCGGCATGGTGTCATGCACATCGAGCACCAGCTTGGTTCCGGCCCGGCGCAGCGGAAGCGCGGCAAGGATCGCCGCATCGGGCATGGTGCACACGATCGCGATGTCATACGGATGGTCGTGCGCGAGTTCGACCGCCTTGCGCGCCGCCGCAACAAAGAAATTCACATAACTCTTGAGATACGACGCGCGACTCGAGCCGCGATAGCGAGGTATCTCCAATCCAACCACGTTCACGCCATTGATCAGCCCGGTCCGCCCCGCCGCCAAAGTTATCGCATCGACCTGATCGCCACGCCGCGCCAATGCCTCGGCATGCCGTTTGACGCGGCCATCGTGGATATACGTGGTGTAGGCGAGAACTAATGCATGTGCCACGTAGACTCTCCTTCAGCCCGCAAAGGACTCCTCGCTTACGCGCCGTGCCACGGCGCGACGTGCAGCGGGTCCTTCGATAAACGGCTTTCCGTCTTTCATCGTTAGCTTCATCTGCGCGCGCTCGCGCCACCATTTGGCGACCTCGCGCGGAAGCGCGCGCCATGCGTCGAAATCGGCGAGCGCCTTAAGCAATTCCTCGTATGTCGCGAGATTTTCGTCGTCGCCCGAATAATCGGGATGCGTCAGGGTAAGGATCATTCCGCCCAGCGATTGAATCCAATGCGCCTTGGTAACCCAAATCGAAAGCGGATTGCGCCGCACCAGATGTATCAGCGTATGATCTTGCGCCAGCGTGTAAGGCAGCTCGACCATCTCGGAAAGGAAAAAAGGAAACAGACTGCAGGTCCCGCCCGGCTGCGGCTCGTAGGGATCGGTATCTGAAAAAGTCGAGTCGTACTCAAACGCCATGGTGCCGATCCATTCCGCGTTGCGCAGCGTCGAAGGCCCCCGGAAGCCATGCAGGTCATGCTCGGCGGCAAGCCGCTCGACCAGCATCTTGCACACCTCGAAATCGTGGCGGCTGCGGAACATCCTGCCATCATGCGCGAGGCCGTGCGCCCCGAACTCAAAGCCGCGCGCGCGCAGCCGCTCGACCGCCTTCCAATCGATCGGGTACTGCGCCAGCGGCAGGTTCCACGACGATTTGAATCCGTGGCGTTCCTCGAGGTCGGCCATCCGCTCCATGCGCTCGAATCCGACGTTGCTCTCGACATCGTGAGTCAGGGTGATGCAACAGCGCTTGCCCTGCGGCCAGAACGCGATGTGCCATGGATCCTGCTGGCCGATCTCCTCCAGACTCGCGCGCAGCCACTGC
>DATGKG010000090.1:0-3079 GCA_035294805.1 Binataceae bacterium (SeqCode)
CGGCGCGGTGTTGGATTTGGTATGAACTACACAGTCATCCAATCCCCGCTCGGACGCATGCTGATCGCGACGACCGACAAAGGTATCGCGTGGCTCGGCTTCGGTGACTCGGACGTGCAAGCGATCGATGAGATTCGTTCCGATTTCGCGGACATCGAATTGACGCGCGAGGATGCTGCCTGCACTCGCTACGCGAAGCCGCTTCTCGCATTCCTCGAGCGCAAGGCACCCTTCCCTTCTCTGCCGCTGGACGTCATCGGCACTCCGTTTCAGCGCGCGGTATGGGACGAGCTATGCGCGATTCCGACCGGCACTACACGTTCTTATGGCGACATCGCGCGACGAATCGGCCGTGCGGATGCTCCTCGCGCGACGGGAGCTGCCGTTGGCGCGAATCCCGTATCGATTCTGATCCCGTGTCATCGCGCGCTGGCGAGCGACGGCTCGCTGCACAACTATCGCTACGGCCTGGCGCGCAAGCGGATGCTGCTCGAACTCGAGGGCGCGACCTTCCGCGCGCCCCGCATCCAGCAATCGCTCGCACTTTAGAAGATGACAATTACTTCCTGAACGTGCATCATCGCGATCATCATCCGATCGGGAGGACATCATGAAACTTGAAGGCGGTTGTTATTGTAAGAATCTGCGCTACGTCGCCGAGGGCGACCCGATGATGAAGGCGCAGTGCCATTGCCGCGAGTGCCAGTACATCACCGGCGGCGCGCCTAACGTCATCGTCGGGATGCCGGCGGCGGGCTTCAAATACACCAAGGGAACGCCCAAGCAGTTCACCCGCACCGATATCCAGCGGGCGGTGACGCGCGAGTTCTGCGAGAATTGCGGAACGCATATCGGCACGCGCGTGCCGGGACTTCCCGCATTCATCGTGAAGGTCGGGACGCTCGATGACCCCAAGCTCGTCGGCGATCCGCAGATGGCGATCTTCACCATCGACAAGCAGAGCTTCCATCGGATTCCGGAGGGAATCCCGACTTTTGAGCGGAGGCCCGGCTAACTCCCACAGGCTGTTGAAAACCATTTCAACAGCCTGCCTTCCCTCACTGTAATCTCTCCCAAAAGGAGAGAACTAAAGGAAGGCAGCCATCTTTTGCTAGGTGCCCTGAATCGGCCGAGCCCAACGGCCGAAAACGGTCTCGGCGATTTCCGCTAGCGGCTCGACATTGTCGATGCCGCCGAGGATATCTGCGCGCAGGCTCGCATGCTTCACCTCATCGGTGAACGCGCGCACCATCGCATGCACCGACGTCTCGCTGACCTCCAGGTGGCAGAGGAAGCCGTAGACCTTGTCGCCGTAGCGGAAGGCCTGAATCGGACTGATATCCGACGACGCGAGCGCAACCGCATCGCGCGGCAGGTCGAAGATATCGCCGTGCCAGTGGAACGCGGTGAACTGCTGTGGCGCGCCGGCAAGCAGGCGATCGTTCTTCGCATCGGACGTGAGCCGCACCGGATACCATCCGATTTCGCGTCGCGACCCTTTGTACACTTTTGCGCCTAGCGCAGAAGCGAGAAGTTGCGCGCCGAGGCATATGCCGAGCACGGGCCGATTGTCCTTGAGCGCGCTTTCGATCAGTCGCAGCTCGTCCTTGAGCGTCGGGAAATCAGTCTCATCGTAAACGCTCTGCGGACCGCCCATCAGGATGAGTCCGCCGGCGCCTTTCATGTCCGCGGGAACCGGTTGCCCATCGAAGGTGCGCACGTACTGCCACGCAAGCGCCGCGCCTTCGAGCGCCTCGGCTATATTGCCGAGATTTTCGACCGGATGATGCTGGATGACCCAGATCTTCGCCATCTATTTTTCTTCAACGAACGTCTTAGGCGCTGAGAAGGTCATCTGTGCCTTGGCTAGTTGCCGAAAAGGATCCCAATTCGCCGGTGGGGGCTGCGTGCGACTAAACCAGCGAGCGCCGCCAGCGATCCATCGCGCGCGCAACTCCTCGTAGGAGGTCGCATAGTCGTGGTAGCCGAATTCAGTTCCACAACAGGAACAGATCAGGTTGCGCTCCGGAGGTCGGGGAAGCTCCGCATAACCGCACACGGGACACAGACATTTCATTTCAGACATTGCCCCCGAAAGTATGTGATGTTGTCTCGCTCGCGATGGATCGCGGGATCGGGCTTGTAGTATGTGAGGAGAATTCCGTCGCGATCGCAGATCGCAAATTCATTCGAGCCGGTGTCGTATCGAACAATATCACCGTTACGTCGCACGCCCTCCATTATCGCACCTGTGAGCGGCGCTGTCAGGAACGCAATAGCGGCCTTTTCATACTCCTCCGCCGACCCGAATGGAGGGTCAAACTCACCTACATGGTTTTGAAAGTGGTCATCTCTATCAATTCGAGCAAGAAATCCTTGCACGAAAGCGGGCACGCTCGCTGCCTGTCAGTTTCGACTAGAACAATGAGCCCGCGCGAGTCTTCCCCAAATGCGAATACGCGCGCTGCGTGGCGATGCGCCCGCGCTGGGTGCGCGCGATGAAACCCTCCTGCATCAGGTAGGGTTCGTATACTTCCTCGATGGTATCGCGCTCCTCGCCCACCGTCGCCGCGAGGCTTTCGACGCCGACCGGACCGCCGTCGAATTTCTCGATGATGGTAGTGAGAATCGCCCGATCCATTTTGTCGAAGCCCATCGCGTCGATTTCCAATAGCTCCAACGCGCCGAGCGCGACTTGCCGCGTGATGATGGGTTCCTCGTTGACCTGCGCGAAGTCACGGACGCGCCTAAGCAGCCGATTCGCGATTCGAGGAGTTCCTCGCGAGCGCGAAGCGATTTCCATCCCACCGTCGTCGTCAAGCCGCACCTTCAGCAATCGCGCCGAGCGCCGCACGATCTCCGCCAGGTCATCGGCGCTGTAGAACTCCAGATGGAAGTGCTGCCCGAAGCGATCGCGCAGCGGATGACTCAGCAGTCCCGAGCGCGTGGTCGCACCGACCAGCGTAAACGGCTTCACGGCAAGCTTCATCGTGCGCGCGACCGGACCTTTGCCCACCACGATGTTGAGCTCGAAGTCCTCCATCGCAGGGTAGAGAATTTCCTCGACCACGCGCGCGAG
>DATGKG010000091.1:0-2322 GCA_035294805.1 Binataceae bacterium (SeqCode)
AGCTCGGCACCGGCATCTGCCTGCTGCCCGAGCGCAACGTGATCGAGACCGCCAAGGCCGTCGCGTCACTTGACCTCTACTCGGGCGGCCGGTTCATCTTCGGCGTCGGCGCCGGATGGTTCCCCGAAGAGGCCGCGATCATGGGCGTGGACTTCAAACGCCGATGGCTCCGTCTGCGCGAATCGGTCGAAGCCTTGCGCGAGCTGTGGACGAAAGACGAAGCCGCTTACGACGGTGAGATCGTCAAGTTCCCGCCGGTCAAGCTCTATCCCAAACCGGTGCAAAAACCTGGGCCGCCGATTATCCTGGGCGCGCACGATCCGAAACATGCGCTGCGGCGCGTGGCGCGCTATGCCGACGGATGGTGTCCCGGCGGGCTGAGCGTCGAGAAGGCGCGTGAGTGCATCCCGCAGATCAAGAAGATGGCGCGCGACTTCGGCCGCGATCCCAACAAGCTCGAGTTCTCGGTGCTGCTGACGGGCGGCGACGGGCCGAGTGCTGAGGTCATGAAGCAATATGAGGAAGCGGGCGTATCGCGCCTCGTCGTCGGCGCCTCGGCAGTATCGGAGGATGGCGTGAAAGTCGTGCGCGGCATCGGATCGATCGTCGAACGCGCCGCGAAGCTCTAGGACATCGTACCAAAATTAAGGGCGCGGCATTCGATGATGCCGCGCCCTCGTCGCATTTCGATGTGACTACTTCGACGCTGCTTGCGTGGCGCCGTTGCCTTGCTTGGCTGCCTTCTTCGCGGCGCGTTCGTCGGCGTGCTTCTGAATCATCGCGCCCGCCGCATTCATCGCCTGGCCCATGAAGTCCTTCGCATTCGACATGGTCCAATCATACGATGCCTGCCGGCTCGCGTTCGCATTCTTGAACACCGGCGCGACGTGCTCGGCCCACAGCTCGTACGACTTGATGGTGTTATCGAAGCTCGCCCAGTTGTGCGCGAGCTGAAGGAACGCGCCGAATTCGCCTTGCTTATTTTCGAGCCGCTTGATCTGCGCGATCGCATCCTCGGGCGTGCCGATGACGGCGTTGCCGGATTCGATCATCAACTCGATCGGGTCTGAGCCACTAGGCGGCATCGGCGTGAGCGGGTTGAGCCGCGCGAAATATTCCATCCACTTGTAGATGCCATATTCGACATTCTTACGCGCCTTCTCACGAGTCTCAGCGATATGCATCGGGCCGACGAGGCGCAGGCGCGAGCGATCCATCGTGCGTCCGTTCTCTTCCGCGATTTCATTGGCGACGGCCCAGTTGGTCCCGAGCGCATCGAAGCCGTTGGCATTGGTCGCGGCGACGCACAACATTCCGAATCCATACTTACCCGCGGCGCGACCGCCCGAAGGACTGACGGCGCTCGCCACCGCGATCTCCGGATGCGGTTTGGTGTACGGCAGCAGATGCGCGCGCGCATTGACGAGGTTGTACCAGTCGGACTTCTCGGTCACGACTTCGCCGGCGAACAGCCGCATGATGACCTGGATGCCCTCGAGCATGCGGTCGCGCTGCGTCATCGGATTGATGCCGAGCATCATCGCGTCGGAAGGAAGCAGGCCCGGACCGACCCCGAGCATCACGCGGCCGCGCGTCTGATGGTCGAGCTGGATGATGCGATTCGCCGTCATTAGCGGGTTGTGATACGGCAACGAGACGACGCCGGTCCCGAGGCGGATATTCGTGGTTCGCTCAGCCGCGGCCGCGATGAAAACCTCGGGTGAGGCGATGATTTCGAAGCCGGCCGAATGGTGCTCGCCGATCCAGGCTTCCTCGTAGCCCAAGCGGTCCAGGTTCTCAAGCAGTTCAAGATCGCGGTGGAGGGCTTCAGTTGGATCCTGGTCGAGCGAATGAAAGGGCGCCAGGAAGATGCCGTTGCGCATCGGAATTGTACGAGTCATTGGTCGGATGCCTCCTTTAGGCTTCCTAATCTTGGGTAGCGGCAGGATATCCCACAACCGGAGTCATCAACTACCATCTCAGGGTTGGATAATTGCATTGCCCTTTCAAGGGTACTGGGCAGATTCATGGAATTTTACATGCTAAGAGCCGTTCCCATTAGCCCTCCGGCTGGCGGCCAACTTCAAGAATATCTTGATTTCGCTGGAGGATTCGGAGCAACAGCACCGATATGCGCTTATGGCCATAAACTTAATTTATGGCCATAAGAAAAACGACCGCCAGAATCACCATAAAATCAGGGGTTTCAATAGCTTGCTTCGGGAGGGGTTTTTGGCCAGGGGGGAATCGTGCAGGTCGGACTCTATGCCGGGTCTCGACTCGTGACCAGTAGATGCTCCTAGCAGGGTGTTGAAAAAGGCA
>DATGKG010000092.1:0-2142 GCA_035294805.1 Binataceae bacterium (SeqCode)
ATCGCGCCCATTTGATAGTACTGCACTCCGCGGCGAGTGAAGATTTCGGCGGCAAGTTTTTTGGCTCCCGGATTGTCGGGATCGTGGGCGAGTGCGGTCTGAACGTCATCGGCCGCGGCATCGAGATGTCCGGAGGCAAGCGCATTTTGCGCGAAGCTCTGATACGTCTGCGCCACGCAGCCGGCCACAGCGAGGGCTACGAAACTTGCGGCAATCAAAGACCTCACCTTCGTCATACCCACCACCAATCAGAAAATTATAATCTGGACCAACTCAAACCAAGGGGCCAGCGCCGCGCCGCTTTAGTGCGCGTTGATGCCGCAGGCCCCATCAGCGTGCGCATCCTGAAGGTTGATGAGTGCCACTTTCTTGCCCTCGCAGCCTACGATAATTGGTGCGGGCGTGAGGTTTTGCAGCGTCGGCAAATCCTTTCGATTGGCGATCAGCGCGAAGCATTGCGAGGAGGACCACATCCGGCGCATCTCGGCGTCGCTGTTGATAAAACTTGCGGCTGCGTCCGCACTCTCGCCAAATGGCGCAAGCTCGCCGCGATACGAAACCAGAGCCTCGCGATATCCGGTGTAAAACGGAATCGAGTGCACATCGTGGCGATAGGATCCGACGATGCATCCAGGGTGCAACTGCGCCATTAGCGTGGCCGCGAGGTGGCGATACGAAACTTCGGGCGCGCCATCGTTGCGCGCGCGCGCCGCGATGCCCATGACCAGAAGCATTCCGAGAGCAAGCGTCAATATAAATGCTCCAGGGCGCTGGCCGTCGCGATTCACGATAAAGGCCGCGATCGCCATCGCACCTAGTAGAACAGCGATCAGGCAGGCATCGATCGTCAGCGCGCGCGCCAATTTTTCATGAAATACCGCGGCCGCGATGGCGGCTGCGATCGCGGCCAGCATCGTGAGCGACGAAGATCCTAAGACGATGCGCCGTGCCGCTGAATGATCGAGGGTCCACATGCGGTAAAGTCCCAAGCCGGACAGCATCGAGAGAGCGGGGAGTGCGGGCAAAATGTACGAGCCGAGCTTTGCCCGCGGAATCGAGAAGAACACGAAGATCACGAGAAACCAGATACCGATGAATCGCACTTGCGCGCGATTAGAAGAATTCGACGCCGCGCATTGCTCGCGGGCTCCCATCGCCGCGAAGAAAAACCACGGCCACGTGCCTCCGATGACGACAGGAATGAAAAACCACGGCCCCCATCCGTGTTCGGTGTTCACCAGATAGCGCTGAACATGCTCATGAATGAAAAAGAAGCGGAGAAAATCCGGATTGCGATGGGCGGCGAGCGCGAACCACGGAATCGCAATCGCGCCGTAAACCGAGATCGCGCCAACCCACGGCATCCGAACGATTTCCTTGCCGCGCCGCTCGAACAGCAGCCAAATCAGCGCGATGGCGCCGCACAAAACCGGCGCGACTGGCCCTTTTGCCAAAGTGCCGAGCGCGAGCAGCGCCGCGGCCGCGACGAACCATCGGCGACCTTCGTGGCGGGCGAAGTCATGCGTGCGCGCCGCCATGTAAAACGCGCCGAGCGCCGCGGTCATGAAAAACGCGAGTGCAGGATCGAGTGTGGCGAAGCGCGCGAAGCCGAAAAACAACGGGCTCAGCCCCAGCGCGATCGCAGCGAGGATGGCGACCGCCTCGCCGAACATCACTTCCGCGAGCGCGGCCGTAACGACAACTTCCGCCGCGCTGAACAATGCGGCGGGAAGGCGGATGGCGAATTCAGTCGGCCCGAAAATCGATATCGCGGCGGCCTCGCACCAGTAGACCAACGGCGGTTTTTCGAAGTAGCGAACGAAGTCATCGCGCGGTGTGACGTAGTCGCCGCTGAGATACATTTCGCGCGCGATTTCGGCGTAACGCCCTTCGTCAGGCTCCCACAGCGCGGGCCGCCCGAGGCCCGGCAGATATAGAATCAGTGCTGCTGCGGCGATGAATAAGAGACGTAGCGCTGGCCGTCGATGGGCATCCGCCATGACGATGCAGTGTTAAGATGAGGCTGCGCCTCGTCAACCGCCTGCTCGAGATCCGGGTCGCCGATCGAAGCGGCCTGCAGGAATTCCTCTTCGTTCCCCGACGGAGCCGGAGCGACGTATGCCTCCATCGCATCGGCGCTGG
>DATGKG010000093.1:0-10838 GCA_035294805.1 Binataceae bacterium (SeqCode)
ACAACGGATTTCCCGCGGTCGCTTGGGCGATGGTCGTTACGACGGTCTGTTCGAGATTGACGCCCGCGCGGTCTTGAACAAAGCCAGCTACCTCCAGCGGGCTGAAACCGTGCAGCAAAAGCTGAGGCGCCTCGCGTGCGAGCTCGGCCACAGTCGCAGCCAGAACCGGCGACCGCTGCACCTCGGCATCGCGATAGGTAGCGATGATCAAAATGTTCGCGTCGGGCAAGGTACGCGCGACGAAATTCAGCATCTCGAGCGACGACTGGTCGGCATCTTGCAGATCGTCGATGATGAGAACTATCGGCTGCCTGCGCGACAGTTCTCGCAAGGTCGAAGCAGTCGCATCGAAGAGCCTGAAGCGCGCCTCCATCGGATCGCGAATCGTTCGCGGAGTCTTCTCGATCGAAAGCTCCGGGATGAGCTGGGCGAGTTCAGCCGGAATTCCAGGCTCAATCGCGCGCGCCGGACCTGGCTCTACGATCAGCCCGCGAAGGATCTGCATCCATGGCCAGTAAGCCGGCGCGCCCCCACCCTCCCAGCATCGGCCCCATACTACGAGAGCTTCTACAGAAGATACGGCAGCCGCGGCAACTTCTTCGGCCAGTCGAGTCTTCCCGATTCCCGGCTCGCCCGAGATCAAAAAGATGCGGGTGCGGCCGGCGCTTAAGGAATCGAGCGCGCCGCGCAGTGTTGCCAGTTCAGGCTCTCGCCCGACAAAGGAATTTTGAAACTGCCGCATCGATACTCGACGACCCCACGAACGCCGATTTCGAACGCTTCAGCCTAATCGCAGGGGTAATATAGCGGCGAAGCAGCCAGTTTCAAAAGGCAAACAAACCCGGCGGGCAAAGCGGGAACAAGACGTGACAGCGAATCCGAATGCCTCTCTAGTGAAGACAGGCACGGATAATGACGCGCCCGACAGCGACCACAAGCCTGCGGCCAGTGGGCTAGTTTTTATCTGACGCGGAGTCCGATTCCGGCTTCGGTGGGAGTTTGGATTTCCTCACCACCAGCGTCTCGTGGCCGCGCACCTTGATGGTGCGGGCCGGTCCGGACGCTTGCGGGGTCGAGCCGTTGCTGATCTCGGGCCGCCTCGGCCTCGCGCCATTGCGCTGCCGCCGCCATTTGTCGAGTTCATTCGAGAGCTTCTGCGCGACGGTGTTGTCGCTGCCCTCATGGTCATCGTGCTCGATGCCGGCCGGAGTGTCGCGCATGTCGTCCTGAGCGCCAGGTATTTGCTTTGAGCTCATGTGGCTCCTCTCTTCAACGGGCGCAGATTCGTGATCCTTCGGGTCGATGCGACCTCACGAACATCCGCCTCTACAAAATGTATTCTCAATCAAAATTATCCGTGCATTCGACGCACTGGGATTTCAGAATCGATATGTGTGTGAATTACCAGGATGTATGCGCTGTCCGCCGAGACGTTATCCTTGGTGTGATCTGAAACTAGCGGTGGATTTTATCTGGAATCTAAAAGGCTGGAGATTCAAAAGCGCCGGACTCGTGATGTACGCGCGAGTCCGGCGCGCAATCATCTTACCTCATCAGGTCTGGAACAGGCTCTGCATTCGCAACGCGAGGCCCATATCGCCCGCGATGCGAAGTTTGCCACTCATAAATGCGACCTGCCCGTTCAGTTTGCCCGACAGCATGTCCAGGTAATCCTGCGCGGTCATCGATATCGTGATGTTTGGCGAGGGATTGGCACCCTCCTTAACTTCGACGGTCTGATCCTTGATGATGACCTGCCACTTTCCACCGCCGTCGCCGGAAAGATCGAATTGGTAAACTGCGTTCAGCCCCTTGGCCGCTTCCTTATTGAAGCGGCTGGGCATCATATCGAATGCCTGCTTGGCGTTAGTGGGTGCTGCTTCAGCCATTGGAAAGGGAACCTCCTGCGGGGAGCGGCCAGCGCCGCGCTATGCGAGCCATATAAGCGTCAGGTATTGGGGTTGTCAATAAGCTGCCGACCACTTCAGTGTACACGCTATGATGTGCTCGCGCGAGCAAAATCAACATGGCGAAAATGACAATTTCTAGAACCCAAACATGTTCCCCGGCACGACACGGATGAGATTCTCGCGGACGGTCACCGGCGCCGCGCCTTCCGCGACGGTCACCGCGCGGGTCTTCTCGAGGTCGGTCTTGACCTCGCCGCCGAGAAACGCGTCGTGACCGATGACCTTGACCGTCACTTTGTCGAGCCCCGAATTGGAAAGCTGCTGCGAGATTTGAGACTGCTCCTGCGCCCACGCTCCTTCGTCGGTCGTTATGGTATCGACGACCGAAGTCACGCCGGGAATATTGCGCACCGTCTCTTCGGCCAATGATTTTTCTTCTTCCCCGAAAACCTTGCCGAACAAGGTCACCGTCCCGCCGCTCGTGTACGCCTTGACGCGCCGCAACTTCGGACTCGTCTTGAGGCGTTCCTGCACCTGATCGTATAGCGAAGGCGCCGACGCAACGACGGGCGCGGCCGGCTTGTGACGCCGATGCCGAGGTTCCGTAGCCTCCGGCGGCGGCGCGGATGCTATTGCAGCGCTCGGCGCGGCTGCCGGCAGCGGAGGCACCGCCGCGACCGCGGGACTCGCCACTGCTGCGGAGGAAGGCGCGCCAGCGGCCTCTGCCGATGACGCCGCGGCGGGACTCGTCTCCGGAATCGGCGCGGCCGCGTACTCGGGACTTTCGCCGGGCGCGAGGCTGGCGATCTTCGATTGCAAATCGCTTTCGAGACGCTCTTCCTCGGAGCTATCGTGCGCGAAAATTACCGGATAGTCCGCATCTACGTCGCCGGCTTTGGTCGCCGGCAGCTTCCAGGTTGTCATCGCCGCGACCACCTTCGCGTCCAACGAGGGATCCGGCGAGGTCGAAGTACGCACTGCGCTGTTGGAGACGGTCCCATCGGACGCGAAGTGGAGGCGTATCAGCATCCCATCGGCGATCTTCGGATCCGTCGCGAGCGCGCTGTTGTAGGTGTCGACGAGGCTGCCAACGTTGTCGTCGAATGCCTTCCTCACGACGTCTGCGCTGCGATCGCCGGAGGTCGCGCCGGCGCCGGAGACCTGCACCGCCATCGCATTAGCCAGCGCGACAATCGGCGCCGATGTACCTACGGCCGGAGCGGTAGATGCTGCGCCCGCGGGAGATGAAGGCGCGACGGAGGCCGCCTGCTCGTTCTTCGCGCTCAAATGAATCGCGAACCACGCGCCGGCGGCGAGCGCGATTACGGCGGCGAGCACGTAGCCGACGACCCCCAGCGTCGAGCGGCCTTCGTCGGGCTCGATTGGTCCTGGCATCCTCGCTGTCATCGGAGGCTGTGTCGACGTCGGTACACTGCTGAGCCGCGGATATGGAGACGATGCCGATGGTGGTCGTGGGGCCGTCCGCGCCGATGGCGCAGGCGGAGGCGGAGTCGCCGCCTGACTCTGGTCGAGACGCGCCCCGCAGAAGTTGCAGATGATCTCGCCCGGCTCGGCTTTGCCTCCACACACGGGGCATTCGACAGGCGTCGAGGTCGATTGCTGCGTAAACGCAGGCGTCGAGACGAGCTGCGTGCTGTCAGCCTCGCAGAAATTTTCGTTGTCGGAGTAAGTCCGGTTGCATCGAGGGCAGGTCTTCATGATGGGCGCCTATCTCAATGATATTGGCCGTAGTTGCGCAGGCCAATACCTGTATGGCTCCATTGATCCATACGATGGAGGCGAAAATCCGGTTACGCCCTGCCCAAGTCCATGCGTCTCAGAATTGCGCCATCACGTCATCGCGGAAGCGCTCCATCTGGATGAGCTGATCGCGCGTCGAGGGTATCGCGCCGAGGATCACGCGCTCGACGCCCATATCGCGCAGACGCTTCACCTGATCGACCGTAATCGGACCGCCGAAGCGCGGCGCAATCGTGAGCTCCAGCGGCTTGGTACGATTTTGCTCGCGCTCGTGCTCGCGCAGACGTTTGATAACGCTATCTACTTCTTCGATTTTCTCGCCGATCCCGTACCATCCGTCGCCCAGGCGCGCGGTGCGTTTCAGCGACGGCTCGGTATGCCCGCCGAACACGAATGGTGGATGCGGCTTCTGCACCGGCTTGGGATTCATCTTGAATCCTTCGATGCCGACGGTCTTGCCGTGATAGACCGGATCGTCTTTCGTCCACAGCTCCTTGAGCAGCGCAACGTATTCGCGCGAGCGCAGCGCGCGGTCCTTGAAGTTCATCCCCACACCCTCGAATTCCTCCTCCAGCCATCCAATGCCGACCCCGAAGATGAAGCGGCCGCCCGATAGCACATCGAGGCTCGCGACCGCCTTCGCCGTGGTGAACGGATTGCGAATCGGCAGCACATAGATTCCCGTCGCGAGGCGAATCTTGCTCGTGATCGCGGCGGCATACGCGAGCACCAGCATCGGATCGTGCAGCGGCGACTCCGGCGGCGCGGGCATCCGTCCGCTCGAGGAGTACGGATACGGCGACTTGTACTTCACCGGCAGCATGATGTGCTCGGGAATCCATAGCGATTCGTAGCCGAGTTCCTCGGCCTTGCGCGTCACCGAGGTGATGCTCGACGGCTGCGTCTGAAAAAGGAACGTTCCGAATTTCATAACAATGACTTCCCGGTACCTTTTTCCCTCTCCAGCAGGGAGAAGGTGGCGCTACTGCGCCGGTGAGGTCTCGCTAGACCGGATTTCCTTCCAACCGGAATCCAATCCGCACCTCGACCTGAAATGTCGGCTCACCATTCGTGCCGACTGAGCCGCGAATATTTTTGACCTCGAACCAATCGATATTGCGCAAGGTTTGATGGGCCTTGGTGATCGCATTGCGAATCGCCTGATGGAGGCTCTCATCGGACACGCCAACCACTTCAACAATCTTGTAGGTTTTGTCGCTCATAGCACTTCCTCCACGACCTTGAACGTCTGATGCTGCTCTAGCGCCGTCGTGGGCTCGATAGCAAGCGAACGCTATGTGCAAAGCGGAGGAAATACCGCGGCGAACACCGCGGGGTCATCGATGGTGCGCAGATCGAGCTGGAAGCCGTCGTCGGTGACGCGGCCGATGATCGGCGGACGTGCCCCGCGAAATAAATCGGCGATCGAGTTGGCCGAAATCGTCGGATGTGTGACGCGAATTGCGATCGTCGGCAACTCCTCGGTCGGCAGCGCGCCCGAACCAATCTGCGAGGTCGACTCGATGATCTCGCATCGGAAGTCCGCGCCAAGATGATCGCTCAGAATGTCGCGAGCGCGCGGCGCCATCTGCCTCATCTCGTGCGCCGAGCGGCTGAGATATCGCAGCGTAGGAATTTCAGCGGCGAGGTTCCCCGATCGCAGATAGAGCCGCAGCGTCGCGGAGAGCGCGGCCAGCGTAATCTTGTCGCATCGCAGCGCGCGCTTGAGCGCGTTCGCTTTGAGCTTCGCAACCAGCCCGCGTTTGCCGACAATGATTCCGGCTTGCGGACCGCCGAGCAGCTTATCGCCGGAGAAGCTCACGAGGTCTGCACCGGCCGCGATGCGCTCGGCGACGATCGGCTCGCGTGGGATGCCATACGCGCTCAGGTCGATTAGCGCGCCTGCGCCGAGGTCCTCCATCACCGGAATTCCTCGCGCGCGCCCGATCTTCACCAACTCCTCGAGCGCGACTTCGCTGGTGAAACCGACCACCCGATAGTTCGATGGATGCACTTTGAGGAGCAGCGCAGTCTCGGCGCCAATTGCGTTTTCGTAGTCGGCCGGATGCGTGCGATTGGTGGTGCCGACCTCGCGCAAACGCGCACCGCTGCGCGCCATCACGTCGGGCAGGCGAAACGAACCGCCGATTTCGATCAACTCGCCGCGCGACACGATGACCTCGCGTCCTTCCGCGATTGCGGTCAGCGCGAGCAGCACCGCCGCCGCATTATTGTTGACGACAGTCGCGGCCTCCGCACTGGTGAGCGCGCATAACTCGCTCTCGATCAGCCCGTCGCGATCGCCGCGGCCGCCGCCCTCCAGATCGAATTCGAGATTCACCGCGGAGCGCGCCGCTTGCGCCATCGTCTCGATCACCGCTTCCGGTAAGATCGCCCGCCCGAGGTTGGTATGCAGCACCACGCCAGTCGCATTGACGATCGTCTTCAGCGCGGGCTCATCGGCGGCGGCAGCGCGTTGAACCTCATCGACGATCTTCTTCATGATGTCATCGCGACCGATCGCGATTTCGCCATTCGCGATCGCGGCTCGCATCCGGCTCTGCGCGCGAGTGACTAAAACCTTCAGATATGCGCGCGAGAGGCTGGTGAGCGCGGGATGCCCGGCGGTCGCGCGAAGGCATTCATCCACCGGCGGCATCGCGGCCCGCGCGTCATTGGATTTGTTACGGGATCTGTCCCGGGATTTGTCGCCAGATTTTTTCAATCGACGCGCCGAAGATTGTCGAGCATTTCCTTCGCGCCGATATAGCCGACCTTCTGATTGGAGACCTTGCCGCTCGAATTTATCAGCAGCGTGGTGGGCACCCCCTGGATGTTGAACTTCGCCATCAGTTCGGCGTTCTTCTGGTCCTGTGCCGTCAGGTCGGCGCGCATCCGCACAAAACGTTGCGTCTCCCTGACCACAGCCGGATCGACGAAGGTCGAATGATCCATCTCGCGGCAGGGGATGCACCAGTCGGCACGGAAATCGACCAGCACCGGCTTCCCTTCGGCGGCGGCATTGCCTAATAGCGAAGGATCGAATGGCTCGAACATCACCGGCATCGCTTGCGCGCGCGGAATCATCAGATAGATGAGCGCCGCGACCGACGCGATTCCAATCCCGCTGCGAATGACAAGGAACGGCCGCCAGTTGCGTCCGGCGGGCGAGAGGAAGCCGAGGAAGATTCCAGCCGCTGCCGCATAATAAGGAAGCAGGCGCGACATCACATGATTCGAGATCACCGGATCGAGGAAATAAATCGCGAGCCCGACCAGGATGAAACCAAAAAGCTGCTCGACCCACGCGAGCCATTCGCCCGAGCGCGGCAGCTTGCGGATGCTTCCCGCCGCCATCGCCAGTCCGATGTAAGGCAGCCCGAGTCCGACCGCGAGTGTGAAAAACAGCGCGAAGCCGAACAGCGGACTGCCGCTGCGCTCCACCATCAGCAAGAGTCCCAGCACGATCGGCCCAATGCAGGGCGCCGCGACGACGCCCATCCCGAGACCCATCAGGAAAGAGCCCGCATAGCCAGGGCGCGCTGCGCCCGCCCATTGCGCCATGAACTGCGGCGGCTGCAAGACGAACAGCCCGAAGCTCGAGGCCGCGAGCAGCAGCATCATCGCGGCGATGGCCGACAGCACATAGGGGTTCTGCATCGCGGCGCCGAACAGCCCGCCCGATAGCGCGACCGCTACTCCGACGCCGGAGAACATGATCGCGATGCCGAGCACGAACAGAATCGCGAGGATCAGCACGCGTCGCGGGCCGCCGCCCTGATTGCCGAAGTATGCGATGGTCACGCCAATCAGCGGATACACGCACGGCGTCAGGTTGAGCGCGAGCCCGCCCAGCAACACGATCAGGAATCCGATCGCATAGCCGCGGCTGGAGAACGTACGCGATAACCAATCGGGCGATTGCGCATCGGAGCTGCCGTCCGAATTGTCCTGCACCGTCGCGCCGCCGCTTGCCTTCGATAGCGCGAGGGTTTTGGAAATCGAGGTCGGCGCCAGGCATTCATTGTTGTTGCACGCCTGATAATTCAGCGTGACTGTCGCATTCTGATTCGGTGCGACTGCGGCGTTGGCCGTGAGCGGAACTCGAAATTCGATGCTTCCGGTGAAGACCGAAAGCTCTTCCGACGAAAATGCGAGTTTGGTTTTTTCCGCCGCGGGATATTGAATGTCGCCCGCGGTGACGCCGCTTGGAAGCGTCAACTCAACTTTGGTCGGAATGTAATCGGGATTCGATGGATGATTCGAATTGATGTGCCAGCCGGGATCCACGATCGCATCGACGATCAAGGTGCTCGAAACGCCGGAAGTGACCGGCTTATCGATCGCGACATTGGCGAAGTGGACGACGATGGGAGCTTTGAGCGCGAATGTGGCCGGGGCGAGGGTTAGGAGAATCGCGATGAGAAGCCAAAATCTCACCCCTCGCCTCTCTTCCTTCGGAAGAGGGGAACCGGAAGGAGAAACACGCCGTTCCCTCTTCTTTACTGACTCCCCGCTCCCTGAAGGGGAAGGGGGTTGGGGGGTTAGGTCTCGAACGCGCACCACTACTTCCCGTTCGGATGCGCCACCTTCAGATCGTCGCTCAGCGGTACGCTTCCCACGATCTCTAGCCCATAGCCGGGAAGATTCGCCAGCCGCGGCGGCATGTCCGACAACACGATCATCTTGCGCACCCCGAGGTCGCGGATGATCTGAGCGCCGATTCCGTAATCGCGAAATTCCGCGTCGGGCAGATTCACTCGCGTCGTCGGTTGCCGCACCGCTTGCGCATTGAGTGCATCGAGTTCCGCGGCGATGGTATTCGCCTCGCGCTTGACGTAGAGGAGCACGCCCTCGCCCGCCGCCGCGATTTTCTCCATCGCGGCGCGCAGCAGTTTGCGCGTGTTGCGCTGCGACAATCCGAAAACATCGCCCGGCAGATACTCGCGATGCGCGCGGACCAAAATCGGACGATTGGGATTGATATCGCCCATCACCAACGCCAGATGCTCGGTGAAATCGACTAGTGTGCGAAATACAATCGCGGTGAATTCGCCATACGCGGTCGGCAGCTTCGCCTCCGCGATGCGCTGCACCATCGTCTCGTTGCGAAGTCTGTATTCAATGATGTCGGCGACGGTGACGATCTTGAGGCCGTGCAGCTTCGCGAAATCGATCAGATCGTCGCGCCGCGCCATCGTGCCGTCTTCCTTGAGAATCTCGCAGATGACTCCCGCCGGCTTCAACCCCGCGAGCCGCGCGAGGTCCACTGCGCCCTCGGTCTGGCCGGTGCGCACCAGCACCCCGCCGTCGCGCGCACGCAGCGGATAGACATAACCAGGTGTAACAAAACCCGCCGCAGTGGCGTCCTCGCGCACGGCCTCGAGGATGGTAATGGCGCGGTCCTGCGCTGAGATCCCCGAGCCGTGGCATCGCTTCGCGCTGATCGAGGTCGTAAACGCGGTGCCGAGCGGTGCCTGATTGTCGCCCACCATCATGTTGAGTCCGAGCCGGTCGATGCGATCGGTAGACATCGGCAGGCAAATCAGCCCGCGCGCGTACTTCGCCATGAAGTTGATCATCTCGGCAGTGGCCTTCTCGGCCGCCATGCTGAGGTCGCCCTCGTTCTCGCGCTGCTCGTCATCCATCAGGATGACCATGTGGCCGCGGCGGGTTTCCTCCAGCGCCTCTTCGACCGAAATGAAGGGCGCGGCGGATTTTTCGCGAGGGCTAATCTCTCCGAACATTGGCTCGACCTTTTGGACCTACGGCGGTAGCTATGCACCCACCCAAGCAGAATTTTAACCATCCTGCAAAGCGCTTGTGAATCCCCCATCTGTTATGGTTCTGGCGATGGCGCCCATGATTAGAAAGGCGGTGCTGCTCGCGGCCGGACGCGGCAAACGGCTCGGCGCGGCGACCGATCGCATGCCCAAGCCGATGCTCGAGGTCGGGGGCCAGCCGCTCCTCGCGCACATCGTCAATGCGCTCGCGGCGAACGAGGTCCGCGACATCGCGATCGTCACCGGCTATCTCGCCTCGCATATACGTGAATGGTGTGCGCATCGGATGCGCCAGCGTCCCGAGATGCATCTTTCGATGTTGCATCAGGCCGAGTTGAACGGCACCGCGAGCGCGATGTTTCTCGCGCGTCATTTTCTGCTCGACGAGAGCGCGTTCATCTTCGGATGGGGCGATATCCTGATGGATGACGAAAATTATACGCGCTTCGTACATTCGGCGCGCACTGAATCATACGATCTGCTGTTGGCGGTAAACGCGACCTCCGATCCATGGCGCGGCGCCGCGGTGTATGTCGACCACGATATGCGCGTCGAAAAAATCGTCGAGAAGCCGGCGCGCGGAACCTCGACCACGCGATGGAATAACGCGGGGCTGTTCGCGGCGACGCCGCGGATTTTCGAATACCTCGCGCGGCTCAAGCCGTCGGCGCGCGGCGAGCTCGAATTACCGCAAGCGATTGCGATGATGATCGCGGATCGATGCGACGTACGCGCGGTCGACGTACGTGGATTTTGGAGCGACGTCGGAACGCCGGAAGATTTGGAATCGGCGCGCAAACTGTTCAAGCCGCCGCATCGCAAATGAACCCGCCGGTGTCATCTGAAAATTGGGACCGCGACGAACTCGCGCGCGCTCAACGACTCGCGAAGAATCTGCGTTCGGCGAGACTGTTCGCGGTGCGTGCGCCGGGCCGCGTCAACCTCATCGGCGAGCACACCGACTACAGCAACCTTCCCGTCGTGCCGATTGCGATCGATCGCTCGACGATCATCGTTGCGGCAGCGCGCGACGATGCGATTGTCGAATTGCGCAACGTCGATCCCGCCTTCGTGTCGCGCGAGTTTCACCTCGCCGCACAGATTCCCCCGTTCACCACCGGCGACTGGGGAAATTACGTCAAGGCGGGAATTCAAGGCGTCATCGATCATTTCGGCGCGCGCGGCATAGAGATCGAAAATCTCCGCGGCGCGACGATGTTCGTCGATGGCCGCGTGCCTCCGGCCGCGGGCTTATCGTCATCGGCGGCGCTTACGGTCTCGTCGGCACTCGCACTGATGGCGGTGAACGGACTCACGCAAGATCCGCTCGAGACCGCCCAGATGGTGGCGCGCAGCGAATGGTATGTAGGCACGATGGCGGGCG